>JBOFIL010000486.1:0-2305 GCA_051650165.1 Allobosea sp. | reverse complement strand
GAGACCATGAGAGATATTCGGCTGTCAGGCGCGATTTCTCGGCAAAGCCATGCGGCGTGAGATAATAGGCGTAGCGGCGCGAAGGCACTTCCTGAACCTTGATCAGGCCCTTTTTCACGCAGCGCTTGATGTAGGTGTTGACCAGCCCCAGCGCGACGCCAAGCTCCGAGGCAAGCTTGCGCTGCGAGACATGCGCCTCGCGCTCGACAGAGGCCAGCAGCCCGGCAATATGGCGGCGCTCATCTTCGCTGCCGGCAATATCGGCGGCGCGCGCACCGCGCTCATCGAGATTGATCGTTTCCGAAGCCATCGACATGGCGCGCCAGTAGCATGTTCAACGCGTGAACGTCAAATGCGTTCATGGCGTGAACGCGGCGGCCCTGAGCATGCGCCACATGTCTGCCATCACTTGGCCAGGTTGCCCACCAATGCCGCCACCGGATAATCAGGATAGCGGGCGCTATGCCGGTCAATGATCGCCTGATGCTGAGCACGGAAATCGGCACTGGCCAGAAAAGCGCCCGTCTCAACAGGCTGGCCGCTGGTTTCATGTTCATCGACCAAGACCAACCCTGATCCTGTCTGGACAATCAGTTGATTGCTGACTGACCGGTAGACCACCTGCCCCGGCATGGCTGGCTTGTGATCGACAACCAGCGGCCGCGCCCGCCAGATGGTCACAGTATCGGCTCCGTGGGTTGAGAAGGCGCCTGGGTAAGGGCGCGTCAGCGCGGCCACAAAGCGGCAGACCTCGTCTGCGCAGCGCCGCCAGTCGATGGCTCCATCACCCGGCACACGCTGCGGCAGGTAATATGCCCCCACCGGCTGTTCCTGCGCGCGCCGTTCGGCAATCGCACCATTCTCGAACGACTCAAGCAGCATCTCGGCAATGCTGACATTCACCTTGAGATACGAGCTGACAATGTCATCCCGCTCGGTCAGTGGAAACATGCGCGTGGCGATGATGGGCCCAGAGTCCACGCCCGGCTCGATGAAGAAGATCGACACCTCGAACTGATCCGCCCCGGCGATGAGCGCCCAGTTCTGCGGCGAGCGGCCACGCCCGGCTGAGATGCCCTCCGGGCTGCCATGGGCGCCAATGCACCCGATCCGGCATTGCTGGATCAGCCATTCCGGCACCAACCTCTGCCAGCCGCTGACGATCAGCACATCGATGGGGAGCGCGCCGAGTCGCGCGATGTCAGCGGGGTCCGCCAGATTGTAGCTGCTGACCGGAATGAATGGCAGCCCTAGCGAGCGGCTGACGGACGGCATGTCGATATAGCCGGAGATCGCAGATGTGGCTTCGCGTTCGGTCAGGCCAATGACACCCGCGAGCGGGACACGGTCCGCAATCAGGCGCAGCGTGTCGACGCCGGTCGAAACCGCACAAAGCGCATAGACGTTCATGGATCTGCCCTGCGCGATGCATTGGCAGCCATCGCGGACCAGAAACCTGTTTCCGAAACAACTTCCTGATAGGTGGAGTTGACCCGGAACATCGCGTCGAGATCACCTGCCTGCCGCTCGATATGACTCAGGATCGGGTTGGGATAGGGGCCGCCATCCACCGAATAATGCATCGGGTGCAGCAACAGCTGGCATGTCTTGTGAACACGCTCCGCGAAGAACGCCACAGGCTCATGCCGGAATTTCATGCGGGAGTCGGAAAGATAGCAGTCCTCGTCGAAGATCGCCGGATCATAGGCATTGATCCAGCCAGGAAAGAGCACATACCGGCCATGAATGCTGGGATTGTGCAGGCTGACGGACTTCACTGCAGCGCCAATGATGTCCTCAAGGAGCTTGCGCTCATCTGCCGCCTTCTCCGCCAACACCTCGATGCTGGGATCGCCATAGATGGTCGGATCGAAGTGCAGGCCGACCTCGAAGCCATCCTTGTCGAGGGCGCGCAGATGCGCCCGGTTCGTGGCGGATGAGACATTGTAGGAATCGCAAGTGGTCAGGAAAAGGATAGTCGAGCGAATGCCGATGCTGGCTTCGGTTTCGGCGAGCCGGACGGCCATCTCCACATCAAGATCGATGTCGTGCCGCAGGATCACGCCGGGCTGACCGGCCCAGTCGCGCAAGGGGAAGATCGCGTTCTTGCCATGATTCTTGCCATGAATAGCTGCAAGCGTTTTGCTGATGCCGGCGTAGGAGAATATATCGGTCGCGATTGAATTCATGGATCGATCTGTTGTTGGTGTGCGTCTTGCCTCAGCCCTATAGGCCAAACGTCGACCTGTGGCATCCGAAAGATTGCTGCCTGAAAGATGACTCTCTCCCTCTCCTTGCCGCGCTG
>JBOFIL010000485.1:0-8373 GCA_051650165.1 Allobosea sp. | reverse complement strand
AGCTCCTTGCCCTCGGCATGGGAAAGGAAATCTGCGAGCAATGTGTCGAACTGGCCTGGCGTGATCGCACCGTTGTTGTCCCACCACACGGCATCTTCGGTGCTGGCATCGCGCACCACGAATTTGTCCTTGGGGCTGCGGCCTGTGTGAACGCCGGTTTCGGCGAGAAGCGCGCCGCCCTTGACCAGGCGGGTCTCGCCGCGCTGAAGCGACTCCTCATAGAGGCGCGTCGCCTCGAAATTCCAGCGCACGGCTTTCAGTTTGCGGAAGCCAAAGGTTTCGGCGCCCTGCGCCGCATTGTAAACGCCGATATTCTCCACGAGGAGGCTCCTTCGCGAACCCGCGCTTGATGAAAAGCGGGCCTTCATTGCGCCGACGCGCCCGATTGGTTGCAACTGGAACCAGAAGGCGCGGCGGTCCCTTAGCTGTGCTTGGTGGTTTTCTCAAGCCGGCGAAACGCTGATTCGTGGCTTTATCCGCCAAAAAGACAGTCGAATGCTGTAAATGGTCAATAAAGCTGCGTTCAGCTGGCCTGCCTGGCTTTGGCGGCCAGCGCCATCATCGCCTTGTGGAGCGCCTCCGCCGTGGCCACAGCTTCCGGAAAGACAATCCGCGCGGTCTTTTCTGCCGCCATCAGGTCGATGCCTTCCGGGTCAATGCCGGTTAGCCGCCATGGTCCTGGGGCCTCGCCGGCAAGCGCCGTGGCGTAGAGACTGACCGCATCGGCATGGTCACCATTCATGTGCGCGATGGCGCTTTCCTCAGTGGCGATGAGGCCACCTGCGGCGGACACATCGAGAATGATGTCCTGTCGCATCAGCTCATAGGCCTTGCCAAAGCCGCCATTTAGGCTGGCGCGTTGAAGCTCAAGTTTCACAAAGCCGAAATCCGGGAAATCGACATAGAGTGCAGCCTTGGGCTGGCGCGCCAGAAACCGCCGACGGATGAGCTGGCCCTCCTCGCTCTCGCGCGCCACTGGTCTCGCGATAACCTGCACGGACAGGCGCGGATGGGCGAGCGGATCCCCCTTGCCGCTGGTGGCGATGAGCAGCGAGGCGCGGCTGTCTCGCGCCAGATTGGCTGTGTGGCTGGAGAGTTGCGAGATCAGGATCAGCGGGTCACCATCCACATCCGTTGCAAGGCTGGTGAGGCTGGCAAAGGGGTGGCCATCGGCCTCCAGCGTGGCCAGCGCCGCAGAGCGCGCCATGCGAATGAGCGTCCGTGCTTGCGCCCGTGCGGCCTCGCTCGTGGGGCGTATCGGCTCGATTTTCGGCTGCGGCGTGCTGTTGCCCGTGGCCATCAGCCATTCCTCCCGCGATGAATATGCCCTTGCTCCTAGCGCAGCCGCCTTGTCCCCGCTAGATTCATGACATGGTTTTGCCCCGATGCGTGCTAGAAGCTGCTGGGATTGCCGCAATCTTTCGCGGCGCTGCTTGAGGAATGGATTGCCCATGCCGACCATCGCCCTTGTCGATGACGACCGCAACATCCTGACATCTGTCTCCATTGCGCTCGAAGCCGAAGGCTACCGCGTGCAGACCTACACTGATGGCGCGACTGCGCTGGATGGCCTGCGCCAGAGCCAGCCTGACCTAGCCATTTTCGACATCAAGATGCCGCGCATGGACGGCATGGAGCTGCTGCGTCGCCTGCGCCAGAAATCCGACATGCCGGTGATTTTCCTTACCTCCAAGGATGAGGAAATCGATGAGCTGTTTGGCCTGAAGATGGGCGCGGATGACTATATCCGCAAACCCTTCTCGCAGCGCCTGCTGGTCGAGCGCGTCAAGGCCATCCTGCGCCGCGCCGGCGCCAAGGATGTCGCCCCCGCCACGCGCGGCGAGGAGGCGGCCCGCATTCTGGAGCGCGGCCAGCTGCGCATGGACCCGGAGCGTCATGCCTGCACCTGGAAGGGGGAGACGGTGACGCTGACCGTGACCGAGTTCCTCATCCTGCAATCGCTGGCGCAGCGCCCCGGCGTGGTCAAAAGCCGCAATGCGCTGATGGATGCCGCCTATGACGATGAGGTCTATGTCGATGATCGCACCATCGACAGCCACATCAAGCGCCTGCGCAAGAAGTTCAAACTGGTCGATGATGATTTCGAGATGATCGAGACGCTCTATGGCGTTGGCTATCGCTTCCACGAAGGCTGAGGCCTCGCGCGTTATCCGGCGGCTTGGCCGGGCGATTTCAGCGCGCGCTGCCTCCAGCCTGACGCGCCGCATTGTCGTGCTCAACCTTGGCGGGTTGGTGGCGCTGCTGTTCGGCTTTCTCTATCTCAACCAGTTCCGCGAGGGGCTGATTGATGCGCGCGTGCAGAGCCTGCTCACGCAAGGCGAGATCATGGCGGCCGCCATCGCCTCCTCCGCCACTGTCGATACCGACGCGATCACCATTGACCCGGACAGGCTCTTGCAGTTGCAAGCGGGCGAGACGCTCCAGCCGGGCGAGGACGTCATCTCCCCGTTGGAGTTCTCGCTCAACCCGGAGCGTGTTGCGCCGCTTTTGCGCCGGCTTGTTTCGCCCACCCGCACAAGGGCGCGGGTGTTTGACCGTGAGGCTTTGCTGCTTCTCGACACGCGCAGCCTGTTCGGGCGCGGCGATGTGTTGCGCCGACAACTGCCACCGATTGGTGAGGCTGAAGACCTGCCGCTGATGGAACGCACCTGGAATGTGCTGCGCGGGCGGCTGGGCCGGGCGGACCTGCCCAATTATGACGAGATCGGCACATCCAATGGCCGCGCCTATCAGGAGGTTACGCGGGCGCTCACCGGCTTGCCTGCCAGTGTGGTGCGGGTCAATGCGCGCGGGGAAACCATCGTCTCGGTGGCCATCCCCGTCCAGCGTTTTCGTTCGGTGCGCGGTGCGCTGCTGCTCTCGACGCAAGGCGGCGACATTGACGGCATTATCGCTGCCGAGCGCTGGGGCATTTTCCAGGCCTTTCTGGTGGCTGCGGTTGTCATGATCCTGCTCTCGGTGCTGCTCGCCGGCACCATTGCCGAGCCGATCCGCAAGCTGGCGGAAGCGGCGGACAGGGTGAGGCGGCGCGTGAAATTGCGCGATGAAATTCCTGATTTCACGGATCGTCATGACGAGATCGGCCATCTTTCGGGGGCTTTGCGTGACATGACCGGCGCGCTGATCCGGCGCATCGAGGGCACGGAGCGCTTCGCGGCGGATGTCGCGCATGAGCTGAAAAACCCGCTGACCTCGCTGCGCAGCGCTGTCGAGACCCTGCCGCTTGCCCGCTCGGACACGGCGAGGGAGCGGCTGCTAAGCGTCATCCAGCATGATGTGAAGCGGCTTGACCGGCTGATTTCGGATATTTCCGATGCCTCCCGGCTTGATGCCGAGCTGGCCCGCGCCGATGTTGAACGCATTGATATGGCGGAGCTGCTGAAAGCTGTGACATCGGTGCAGAATGACCGGCGCGGCAATATGGTGCCGATCACACTTGAGATTGCTAGCGCGCGTGAAGCCGGCGCTTTCGATGTGCTTGGCCATGATTCGCGCCTTGGGCAGGTCATGGTCAATCTGCTCGATAATGCCCGCTCCTTCGCGCCTGCCGGTTCCGATGTGCGCGTGGCGTTGAGGCGCGAGGGCGAGCTTGTCGCCATCACCATTGATGATGATGGCCCCGGCATCCCGGACCACGCATTGGAGCGCATCTTCGAGCGCTTCTACACTGACAGGCCAGAGCAGGGCTTTGGCCAGAATTCCGGGCTTGGGCTCTCGATCTCGCGCCAGATCATTGAAGCGCATCGCGGCGCGCTCATTGCCGAGAACCGCCGCCATTCCGCAGGATCGGCAAAAGTAGATGAGGTTGCTGGTGCGCGCTTCACGCTCAGCCTGCCAGCCGCAGGGCCACGCCCAGTTGCAGCGAATGGCGCGCCCACAAACCAGCGGCAGTGACAACAATGTCCTTCCTTCATGCCAGCGCAGTGGTGATTGGCGAGGCCGGAATCCTCATTCGCGGCGCATCAGGCGCGGGCAAGACCCAGCTTGCGCTGGCCCTCATCAGTGAAGCCGCGCGGGCAGGGCAGTTCGCGCGCTTGGTTGGCGATGACCGCGTCGATGTCAGCGCTGCCGGCCAGCGTCTTGTCGTGCGGCCCCATCCTGCCATTGCCGGCCATGTCGAGCGGCGTGGGCTTGGCCTGGCCCCCATGGACCATGTTGACGCTGCAACACTGCGCCTTGTGGTCGATTGCCTTGACGGCTCGCCGGCTCGCCTGCCGGAGCCTGAGGATATGGTGGTGGAGCGGGAGGGCGTCACGCTGCCGCGCCTTGGCGGCGATGCCACCAACCCAGGTTTGGCGGCGGGTCTGGTGATGGCAGGCCTTGCTCTGTTCACTTGAATTCTTCGCACCAGTCCCCACCTCATATCCGCGCTGCAATATCGCTTGCTTACCGCAGCGGAGAGGATCATAACGCCACGCCCTGCTGTGGATCGTTGGTTTTCTTTGCAGGGCACGACGACGCGTTCCGCTTCCCTCACGGCTTGGCCATTGTGGTCATGGCCAAATCTGGTGCCACGGTCCTGTCTGCATGATCGGTATGGTTCTTGTGACACATGGACATCTGGCGACGGAGTTCAAATCCGCGCTGGAGCATGTTGTCGGCCCCCAAAAGCAAATCGCCATCATCGCCATTGCGCCTGATGACAATGTCGAGGCACGCCGTCATGACATGGTGGCGGCTGTCGCCTCGGTCGAGACAGGTGATGGTGTTGTGGTGCTCACCGACATGTTCGGCGGCACGCCTTCCAACCTTGCTATCTCGATCATGGAGCCAGGCCGTGTCGAGGTTGTGGCCGGCATCAACCTGCCGATGCTGGTGAAGCTCGCCAGCGTGCGCAAGGACAAGAGCCTCGCCGATGCCGTGACCTGCGCACAGGATGCAGGCCGCAAATACATCACCGTGCCGAGCCGCGTGCTCGCGGCGGCGAGCTGAGGCGGCCTGCGCGAATGGAGAACAATACGCCCAGCGATGACGATTGCCCGGGCGTCGAGACGCCAGAGGGCGCTCTCGTGCGCGAATTGCTGATCTGCAACAAGAAGGGGCTGCATGCTCGCGCCACAGCAAAATTCGTGCAGACAGTGACCCGCTTTTCCAGTGACATCACCGTTGGGCGCTGCGGCGAGACGGTTGGCGGGACATCCATCATGGGCATTCTGACGCTGGGTGCCGGCATCGGTTCGACCATCACTGTCGCAGCTGTGGGCGATGATGCGGAGGCCGCGCTTGATGCGCTGGCAGCGCTGGTCGCCGACAAGTTCGGCGAAGGCGAGTAGGCCGCTTAAGCCTCTGGATAATCCACCTTGACCAGATAGAGCCCATGGGGCGGAGCCAGCGCGCCGCATTGGCTGCGGTCCCGCACGTTCAGCAGGCGGGCAATTTCATTCACATCGAGGAAGCCACGCCCGATCGGCATCAACGAACCGACCATGGAACGCACCTGATGATGCAGGAATGAGCGCGCTGACACCTCGATACGAATTTCAGCGCCCATACGCCTCACCGAAACCCGCTCGATGGTGCGCACCGGGCCCGATGCCTGGCATTCGGCGGCACGGAAGGTGGTGAAATCATGCTGGCCGAGGAAGCTTTTCGCTGCCTCAGCCATGCGCGCTTCATCGAGCGTGAAAGGCAGATGCCAGACGCGGGCACCATCGAGGGCTGAGGGGCTGCGACGGTCCAGAATGCGATAGAGGTAATGCCGGCGAATGGCAGTGCGGCGTGCATCGAAATCCGACGCCACCTCCTCAGCCTTGAGCACACTCACCGGATGCGGGCGCAAATGCGCATTGGTAGCATCGCGCAGCACATCGGTGCGCCATGCGCGCTCCGCATCGAAATGCACCACTTGGCCCAGCGCATGCACGCCCGTATCCGTGCGCCCGGCGCAGGTGAGGCGAGGCGCTTCCCCAAGGAACTTCGCCAATGCTTCTTCCAGTGCCTGCTGCACGGAAGGTGCATTCTCCTGCCGCTGCCAGCCGCAGTATGGCCCGCCATCATATTCGACTGTCAGCCGATAGCGCGGCATCAGAGCATATCGCCCGGCTTCAGCCTTGCGCCATTGAGGAAATCTGACGTTGCCATGGCCGCCTTGCCCGCGCGCTGCACTTGGCAGAGCCGCACGGCGCCCTGCCCGCAGGCAATGGTGCCTGTCATATCCAGCACCGTGCCGGGCTTGCCCGAGCCTTCAGCCATTGCGGTGCGCAGGAGCTTGACCCGCTCCAGCCCTTTTCCCAGATCGACCTCGAAAAATGCGCCCGGAAATGGGGAGAGCCCGCGCACATGGTCATGCAGGGCTTGCGCCGGCCACGACCAGTCAATGCGCGCATCCTCATTGCCGATTTTGGCGGCGTAAGTGATGCCCTCGTGAGGTTGCGGATTGAAGCCGAGCGAGCCGCGCGCCAGCGCAGCCAACGCCCGTGCCATCAGATCAGCGCCGAGCGGGCTCAGGCGATCATGCAGCTCGCCGGCAGTCATGTCTGGCGAAATAGCGAGTTTCTCGATCATGCCGACAGGGCCGGTATCGAGCCCGGCCTCCATCTTCATCACGCACACGCCTGTCTCGGCATCGCCCGCCATGATGGCGCGCTGGATGGGCGCGGCACCCCGCCATCTTGGCAGCAGCGAGGCATGGAGATTGAGGCAGCCCAATTCGGGCGCATCCAGCACCGCTTGTGGCAGGATCAACCCATAGGCGACCACCACCGCGACATCAGCCTCAAACGATACAAATTCGGCCTGCGCCGCCTCATCGCGCAGGCTCCTGGGGTGCAGCACCGGAATGCCGAAGCGCTCTGCGGCAACATGCACCGGCGATTTGCGCAGCTCCATGCCGCGCCCGGCAGCCTTGGGCGCACGCGTATAGGCAGCAACCACCTCATGGCCCTGGCCGATGATCTCGGTGAGCACGGGCACGGAAAAATCCGGCGTGCCCATGAAGATGATGCGAAGCGACATGCAGTTTTGCTTCCCGGTTCAGGCTTCGAACGGGTTGACGAGCCTTAACCCCATGTCTTCGAAATCCCGCACATTCCGCGTCGCCAATGTCATGTCATGTGTCAAGGCGATGGCGGCGATCATGAGATCGAAAGGCTTGCCGCTGCGCTCCCTTCCTTCACGTGTCACGCAAAGTTTAGCATATCGAGTGGCGGCAAGCAGGTCAAAAGGCAGAACTCGTGAACGGAATGCTTCTTGGATTTTGGCGAGCGCATCAGCATAGAGTGTCTGTTTTCTGGAAACCGACAGGCGCTCCACGCCAAAACTCAATTCAGCAAAGACCGGCGCGGACAAGAACAGCTCATGGTCGTCCTGCCGGTTCAGCCATGCCCTGACAAGGCGATTGCCATTTGGACTCATTGCTTGCGAAATGACGTTGGTATCGAGCATGATCATGAGAAGTCAGGCGGTTCGCGGCTGCCCGTTTCGCGCGTGACAATAAAATCATCTGTCCATTCTTCTGGCGCGATCAAACTTCCCAAGAAAGTTCCCATCCCGCCAGTGAGAGGCTTTTCAACACCCAGGGTGAGCGCCTTCTTCACCAGTGCTTGGGTTTCCTCTGAAAGCGACCGGTCATGCGCCTTTGCCCGCGCCTGGATCATGCGCTTGAGTTCGGGATCAATGTCGCGGATCAGCAGATCAGCCATGCGCGCCTCCATTTGATATCAATGATATCAAATCAGATGTCTAAACTCAAATCCAAAAGTGCGCGGAATGATCCGCAAGTAGTGTTCTATATCTCCAACATTCACGCCCATATCCGCGACTATCGCGGCGCTGATCCCTATAAGAGCAAGGGCGTGAAGTGCGCCGGGGAATTCATCTTCCGCGCAAAGCTCAAAGATGAAGAAGAGGTGCGAAAGTTCATCGGAGGGTAGCGACCGGTGAAGCGCTTCACCCTGCCCGTACCCAACCGTAGCGCTTATTGTGATTGCGACTGAGGCACTCGCTTGACCACGTGACACTGTCGCGTGGTTTCGTTTCCTGAGTTTCTCTATCGCTTTGTCGTCGCCTGCCCAAAAGAAGCTTGAGGTCATTGGCGACTGCTACAAATTCGCACCGTGCATATCACCGAGGTCGTGTTTGCCCGCATTCGATAAGTTCAGACAGCACGATGAAGACAGAGGTCACCGGATGTCGCGCAAACAAGGCGATCTGCCCAAACTCATCGAATTCACGCGCGAAAGCGTCGAGGGAGAGCGCGGAGCTGGGCGCTACACGCGCCAATCATGGAGCGTTTCTGCAAAGCCCCTGATCGTTCCCGCGCTGATTTTTGTCGCAGCAGGGATTCTTATCTTTGCCGCAACTCGCTGGTCGAGGCCGCTTCTCGCCAAGGTCTGGAGCTATTTCGCCTGAACC
>JBOFIL010000484.1:0-9286 GCA_051650165.1 Allobosea sp. | reverse complement strand
GACAACGGTCATCACCTTGATGAAACGCTCGACCTCATCTGTGGTGCCGGTCATCTCGAAAACGAAGCTTTCTAGAGTTGCATCGACCGTGCGTGCGCCAAAGGCGGCGGCCAGACGCAGCGCCTCGACGCGGCTGTCGCCCTTGCCGACAACCTTGATCAGCGCCAGCTCGCGCTCGATCGGCTCGCCATCAATGGTCAGATCGATGACGCGGTGCACGGGCACCAGCCGGTCCAGCTGATGCTTGATCTGATCGATGATCTTCTCGGTGCCGGATGTGACGACCGTGATGCGCGAGACGTGCTTCTCGTGCTCGGTCTCGGATACGGTCAGGCTCTCGATGTTGTAGCCGCGCCCCGAGAACAGCCCGGCAATGCGTGAGAGCACGCCCGGCTCATTGTCGACAACCACCGCCAATGTATGGCGGCGAATAGTGGGATCAAAGGTGGCGGCGGGATAATGCGTCGTGTTCATGAGGCTGGCTTTGCTGGTGAGGCTTGGAAGAAGAGTCAGGCGCGTTTGAGATGCGGGCGGAAATCCTCGGCAACGGGCTCATCCACCTCATCTTCAGGGATGATCCAGTCTTCCGCCAGTGCGGCTTTTTTCCATTGCTGGAAAGCCGGCGTGCCCTGCAAGGCTGCGATGTAGGCCTCAGACACAGCATCAACACCAATCGAATAGCCGGTGAAGCGCACGGTCACGGGCGCATACATCGCATCCGCCGCGCTGAACTCACCGAAGAGGAACGGCCCGTCCTTGCCGAAGCGCGACCGAGCCTCATTCCAGATCTCGCAGATGCGCGCGACATCAGCCGCGACCTTGGGGCCGCGATCCTTTGGCGGATGGCGAAAGCCCAGATTCATCGGGCAGGCGTTGCGCAGGGCAGAAAAGCCTGCATGCATCTCGCTGGAGATCGCACGTGCCATGCCCCGCGCGACCGGGTCTTTTGGCCAGATGGCAAGATCAGGGAAGCGATCCGCCACATATTCCATGATGGCGAGGCTCTCCCAGACGTGGACGGCTTCTGATCCTTGGCCGTCGACCAAGGCAGGCACCTTGCCGGCGGGCGTATAGGCAGCGACCTTGGCCTTCCAGGCAGGATCATCAAAGGTCGGCCCGAAATTGATCAGGATTTCCTCGAAGGGAATGCCGAATTGCGTCAGCAAAATCCATGGGCGCAGCGACCATGAGGAATGCAGCTTATTGGCGATGATGAGTTTCATGGTCACACCAGCTCCCGGCCCTTGGCGTCGATCACCGACTTCGTGTCGCCCGTGAAATCGGGCAGGATCATCTCGTTATGGGCCTTGCCCGACGGGATCATGGGGAAGCAGTTTTCTTCCTTCGCCACAAGGCAATCGAAGATCACGGGCTTGGGCGTATTGATCATTTCCATGATGGCATCATCGAGCTTGGACGGGTCCGAGCAGCGGATGCCATGGCCGCCATAGGCTTCGGCCAGCTTGACGAAGTCCGGCAGGGATTCCGAATAGCTCTCGGCATAGCGCCCGCCATGCAGCAGCTCCTGCCACTGGCGCACCATGCCCATATACTCATTGTTGAGAATGAAGATCTTGACCGGCAGGCGATACTGGATCGCGGTCGACATCTCCTGGATGTTCATCAGGATTGATGCCTCTCCGGCGATGTCGATGACCAGCGCTTTTGGGTGCGCGAGCTGAACGCCGATGGCGGCAGGCAGGCCATAACCCATGGTGCCAAGCCCGCCCGAAGTCATCCAGCGGTTCGGCTCCTCGAAACGATAATGCTGGGCGGCCCACATCTGGTGCTGGCCGACTTCCGTGGTGATGTAGGTGTCGCGGTCCTTGGTCAGCTCGTAGAGGCGCTGCACGGCATATTGCGGCTTGATCACCTCGCTGGAGTTCATGAAACCAAGCGAGTTGCGTGCACGCCAGCTCTCGATCTCGCCCCACCAGCCCTTCATCGCGGCCTTGTCGACCTGCGGGCTCATCTCGCGCCAGAGCCGGACCATGTCTTCCAGCACATGCGCGCAATCACCCACGATCGGCACTTCGACCGGCACGTTCTTGTTGATGGATGATGGATCAATATCGACATGAATCTTGCGCGAGCCGGGTGAGAACCCATCGAGCCTGCCGGTGATGCGGTCATCAAAGCGCGCGCCGATGTTGATCATAACATCACAGTCATGCATCGCGAGGTTCGCCTCATAGGTGCCGTGCATCCCCAGCATGCCGAGCCACTGCCTGTCAGCGGCTGGATAGGCACCAAGCCCCATCAAGGTTGAGGTGATCGGGAAGCCTGTCAGGCGCACAAGCTCGCGCAGCAACGCCGAAGCGTGCGGGCCGGCATTGATGACGCCGCCGCCAGTGTAGAACACCGGCTTTTTGGCATTGGCCATCAGCTCGATGGCGCGCTTAATCTGGCCTATATCGCCCTTCACGGTGGGGCGATAGGTCTTGTGCTGGTTGCTCGTCGGGCGCGTGTATGCGCCGCGCGCGAACTGGATGTCCTTCGGAATATCGACCACAACCGGGCCGGGGCGACCATTGGAGGCGACATAAAACGCCTCATGCAGGATGCGCGGCAGATCCTCGATGCGCTTCACCAGATAATTATGCTTGGTGCAGGAGCGCGTGATGCCAACCGTGTCGCACTCCTGGAAGGCATCCGAGCCGATAAGATGGGTCGGCACCTGGCCTGTGATGCACACGAGCGGAATTGAATCCAGCAGCGCATCGGTGAGGCCGGTGACGGCATTGGTCGCGCCAGGGCCGGAGGTGACGAGCACGCAGCCCACCTTGCCAGTGGAGCGCGCATAACCCTCCGCCGCATGGACCGCGCCGCCCTCCTGCCGCACCAGAATGTGCTTGACCTTCTGCTGCTGGAACATGGCGTCATAGATTGGCAAGACTGCCCCGCCGGGATAGCCGAAGAGCGTATCGACGCCCTGATCCTGAAGCGCGCGGATCACCATCTCGGCGCCGGTCATCATCTCGTTCATCGGGCTCTCCTTCGGGTCTTTCTCCGGCTTGCCGCTTGGGGCCAGGTCCGGTTTGGCTATGATCTGGTTCGGGTCTGTCGTCTGCATTGTCAATTTCAGGCAATAAAAAAGGCCCGCTGGAGGGGCCTGTTGCATGCGCCGGCTTCAAGGGTGCCGGTTCCTTATCGAACCGCCCTCTACCGGCGCAACCTTACGATAATAAGCTGGCGCATCGCGCACGTGCTCCCTGATTAACTGAATGCACGCTAAGGGAAGCTGCGCATGACGTCAAGCATCGGCGTTGCGCAACATCCTAGCTGAAAGTCGCGCTTACTGTCCGCATAGCTCCATGCCCTCATCGCATCGCTTATCGGATCACTTGGGGCTGGACGCGGGCGCTGCCGGGGTCTCCAATAGAGATCACTCGTCACGAACCGGATGGAATGACCAGCATGGATAACCGCAATGATGTCTGGCGCGCAGTGGATGCGCACAAGGCCGAGATGATCGCGCTGGCAGACCGCGTCTGGGCCATGCCTGAGGTGTGTTACACCGAGCATCGCTCCGCCGAGGAGCATCGCGCCGAGCTGGTGCGTCAGGGCTTCCGCGTGACCACGCAGGTTGCCGGCATCCCCACCGCCGTGATGGGCGAGGCGGGGGAGGACGGGCCAATCATCGCCATCATGGGTGAATATGATGCGCTGCCCGGTCTCTCGCAGGAAGCCGGCATTGCTAGCCATATCGAGATCGAGACCGGCGGCCATGGCCATGGCTGCGGGCACAACCTTTTGGGCGCTGGCGCATTGCTCGCTGCGACCGCACTCAAGGACTGGCTGACTGAGAACGGCATCAAGGGCCGCGTTCGCTATTATGGTTGCCCGGCGGAGGAAGGCGGCGCGGCCAAGGCCTTTATGGTGCGCGAGGGCGCGTTCGCCGATGTCGACATCGCGATTTCATGGCACCCGCACAGCTTCTGGGAGGTGACGCCGCCGCTCTCGCTCGCCAACACGCGGGCTGATTTCATCTTCACCGGCAAGGCGGCCCATGCCGCCGTCTCGCCGCATCTGGGCCGCTCGGCGCTCGATGCGGTGGAGCTGATGAATGTCGGCGTCAATTATATGCGCGAGCACATGCCATCCGATGCGCGGGTGCATTATGCGCTGCTCGATACTGGCGGTATCGCCCCCAATGTGGTTCAGGCCCATGCGCGGGTGCGCTATTCCATCCGCGCCATCGAGTTGCCTGTGATGCAATCGCTCGTCGCGCGGGTGCGGAAGATCGCCGAGGGCGCAGCACTCATGACCGAAACCAAGATGGAGATGCGCATCGTCAGCGCGGTCTCCAATTTGCTCGGCAACACGCCGCTCGAAGCCGCCATGCAGCAAACGCTGGATGAGCTTGGACCCCCGCATTTCGACGAGGCGGACAAGGCCTTCGCCAGCGACATCCGCGCCACGCTGACCGCAGGCGACATTTCAGCCTTGTGGGAGCAGATCGGCATGGAAGACACGGGCGCGGTTCTGGCCGATTTCACTGTGCCTGAAAATGCAGTGCGCCGGCCCATGGTTGGCTCCACCGATATTGGCGATGTGAGCTGGGTGGTGCCCACCGTGCAGGCCCATTCGCCAACTGTGGCGCTCGGCACACCGTTCCACACCTGGCAGGTGGTGGCGCAAGGCAAATCGCCCGCCGCGCACAAGGGCATGGTGCATGTGGCAAAGGCGATGGCTGCGATTGGCGCGCGCGCCTTCACCGACCCCGCCCTGATCGCGGCAGCGAAGGCTGATTTGGCAAAGCGAACTGCGAAATCACCCTACATCTGCCCGATCCCGGAGGGCGTGCAACCCCCGCTGACGATGTCGACAAGTTGAACGCCGGCAAGACACGCGATAGACCCACACAGGGGACGCGAGTGAGAGGGCGTGGTGTTCCCACGCCCCCCATGGCCGTCATGTTATCTTCCGATGACTGCTAAGCCGCTGTAGAACAGAGGCATGATTGCTCAGTTTGGCAGAGGCGCTCTGATGGTATCTTCGCCTCCCTCGATCTTGATCCGTGTGACCACGCCGTTTTCATCCACATAGATGCTGGCACGGCCGTTGACGAAATCCGCTGTAAACAGCGTGTCCGGGCCGATGATCCGAATATCGGTTGTTCCCAGATTTGTGAGCGCTGTCGCTGCCGCGGCACCACCCTGACCGATCAAGGCATCGATCTGTGCGCGTGTCGGCTTGAAGACAGGCTCAGGCTCAGGATCGGGGATAGGCACGTCCTTGGGTGGAGCGATGCTTGTCGCAAACCCTTGATCGCCTTCCACTGATGACCCCGTTACCAGGCCAGCTGCATCAAGCGTGATTGTGATGCGACCTTCCGAGTAATCAGGCGTCACGAACCCTTCAGGCCCTACAAACCGAACGTTTGATGCCCCGAGTGTAGCCAGGAAAGCGTCAGCCTGGCTGCGGTCAAGGCCCACAAGACCATCCAGTTTCGACAGATCGCTATTGAAATAGATGGGTTGCGGCGTTGGTTCTAGATCGATTGTCGATGCATTTGACACAGCCACCCCGCCCTCGACCGAGATGCGCGTGACATTGCCGTTGCCATCGGTCTGATAGGTGACACGGCCCTCGACAAAATCAGCTGTGACCAGCAGATCACCATTGCGGACGTCGGTCGCCCCAAGTTCCCGCAGCCCTGCCAGAACCTCGGCGACCGGCTTGCCGATCAGAGGTGACAGCTGTTCTGCCTTGGGGTCGAAATAATTGGTCGATGATGTCGGAGGTCGGCCACCGACGGCGGGGCTAATGAGAGACGTAGCGGGGCCACTAGACCCTGTTGAGAATGTTGAAGTCAGAGACGAAGAATCCTGCCCTGATGAAATATTATAATCAGCTATATTCGAAGCCCAACTGCTTGAATAATTTGAACTTCCAGATCCGATTGATCCTGACATACTGGCCTCCTGTGAATGGATGGTTCGAAGACTGACCATCGACATGCACTGGAAAATCAGACCAGGCGCCTAAGCGTGCTTGCGATGCCTTAATACTGCACCTGAAATAAGTTTCGTCAATTGAATTCTTGATTTACATCATGAGTGAATGAGCAAAGTAATTTTTATAAATCTGGTAATGTATAGACAGTCGCAGCATGCTGGCCACCAACAAGCGTGACACACTCCAGCGCTTCCGGCATAGGAAGGCATGACTGACACACCTCCACCATTTGCCCTTGCCCCATTCGCACCTGCTCTCGCGCCCTCAGAGCGGCTGGTCATCACGACAAGCGCCGAGGATGCCGGCGAGAGGCTCGACAAGGCATTGGCGCGCCATGTCGCGGCCCATGCCGAACTCTCGCGCACAAGGCTACAGACGCTCGCCCGGCAAGGTTTCATCCTTGTCGATGGCAAACCCGCCTCTGATCCCAAGCTGAAGCTGCGCGAAGGGCAACTCATCGAGATCAGCCTGCCAGAGGCCGTTGCGCCCACGCCGCGGGGCGAGGCCATCGAGCTGGATGTGGTCTATGAGGATGACCAGCTCATCATCATCGACAAGCCCGTCGGCCTCGTGGTCCACCCTGCCGCCGGCCACGAGACCGGCACGCTGGTCAATGCGCTGATCGCCCATTGCGGGGAGAGCCTCTCCGGCATTGGCGGCGTGAAACGCCCCGGTATCGTGCATCGGTTAGACAAGGACACCAGCGGCTTGATGGTGGCTGCCAAGACAGACCGCGCGCACAAGCATCTGGCGCAGCAATTTGCCGACCATGGCCGCGAGGGGCCGCTGGAGCGCGCCTATCTGGCTTTTGTCTGGGGCGATGTGCCGGGCTCATTGCGCACGATTGATGCCCCGCTCGACCGCGACCCGCGCAACCGTGAGAAGATGGCGGTTGTGTCTACGCGCCGAAAGGTGGGCGAGACCAAAGAGGAGCATGCCGAGACACTGGAGCGCGGGCGTTTTGCCATCACGCATCTGGAAACGTTGGAGCGTTACCCGCCCGCCAAGCCGCTCGCCAGCCTTGTGCGCTGCGAGCTTGAAACCGGGCGCACGCATCAGATCAGGGTGCATATGGCTCATGCCGGCCATCCGCTGATCGGCGACATGAACTATGGCGCGGGTTTTCGCACCAAGCTGACTTTGCTGCCAGATGCGGCCCAATCCGCCATTATCGCATTGGGGCGTCAGGCGCTGCATGCCGCTGTGCTGGGCTTCGAGCACCCCGTGACCGGCGAGCATCTGAGCTTCGAGCGCGATTGGCCGGCGGATATGGAGCTGCTGCACCAGGCGCTCAGCGGCCTTTAAAATAATCACATGCCTGTGATGGCAAATTTTGCATTGCCCATTTTCAGCCATGCTTTGACGCATTATATCATCGCGTCAGGCCGTGCCTCCATGGGGGCGGCCCTGCACCGACAGCCTGCCGCATGAAGGGGGCTGGAACAAGGAGGTTATCATGGCCACCGCTTCACTGCCTGTGCTCTCGCAGGAGGGCGGCCTGTCTCGTTATCTCGACGAGATTCGCAAGTTTCCGATGCTCAAGCCGGATGAGGAATACATGCTCGCCAAGCGTTGGCGCGAGCATGAGGACCGCGACGCTGCGCATCGGCTCGTCACCTCGCATCTACGCCTCGTGGCCAAGATCGCTATGGGCTATCGCGGCTATGGGCTGCCTGTGGGCGAGATTGTCTCGGAGGGCAATGTCGGCCTGATGCAGGCTGTCAAGCGTTTCGAGCCCGAAAAGGGCTTCCGCCTCGCCACCTATGCAATGTGGTGGATCAAGGCCTCGATCCAGGAATACATCCTTCGCTCATGGTCGCTCGTGAAAATGGGCACGACCGCCAACCAGAAGAAGCTGTTCTTCAACCTGCGCAAGGCCAAAAGCAAGATTTCCGCGCTTGGCGAGGGTGATCTGCGGCCTGACCAGGTGAAGCATATCGCCACCCAGCTCGGCGTCGAGGAGCGCGAGGTCGTTGAGATGAACCGCCGCCTCGGCGGTGATGCCTCGCTGAATGTGCGCGTGGCTGATGATGGCGACTCCGAGTGGCAGGACTGGCTGGTGGATGATGAAACCGGCCAGGAGGCGCGCTATCTCGAAGCGGAAGAGACCGACATTCGCCGCGCGGCGCTCAAGGATGCCATGTCCGTGCTCAATCCACGGGAGCGCCGCATTTTCGAGGCGCGCCGTCTGGCAGAAGAGCCTGTGACGCTCGAAGAGCTTTCTGCCGAGTTCAACGTATCGCGTGAGCGCGTGCGCCAGATCGAGGTGCGTGCCTTCGAGAAGGTTCAGGAGGCCGTCAAGGCCGGCGTCGCCAAACGCGAGATGGCAAGCGCCGGCGGCTGATCCTCACCGCCAGCGGTTAAACGCATCCGTGATGGTCTGATCACCGGAGAAGCCCTTCTCGAAGGCGATGATGCCGCGCCGGCCAGAGGCAAAGCGCACCGGAATATCGATCCAGTTGCGGCGGGTCATCAGATCGACATTGCGCTCGATCTCGATCGGCACATTGGACAGCGCTGCCACAAACAGATTGTCGCCCAGCGCGCTGGAGATGGCCGAGAGCGGCGCGCCGCGCTCGCCTTCATCTGTCTTGAACTGCGGCACGCCCGCTTCCTTCACCGCGCCATTGCCATCATCGGCTGTGCGGGTGAAGCGCAAGCCTAGAATATGAGAGGCTGGCAGGGCCGCATCCGTATTCCGGCGAATGGTGAAGTTCATCGACAGGCCGATTTCTGGCAGCTCGACGGTGGCGCGCGCCACTGTATCGACCGGACGACCGGCGCCGGCACTCTCGCTGTCGAGCCGCCAGGCCACACGCCCGCCAACAGTGCGCGGCTGCTGCGGATTATCCGGCGTCTCGATGTAGAGCACGGCGCGCTGCGCCACTGGCAAGACCGGCTGCGATGGATTGGCCGTTGTTGCGGCAGGCGCATCCGCCCCGACACGATCGCCCATTTTGGCATTGCCATTGGCATCGGCGCGCGGCGTGATCACAGGCGCGCCGGGCCTTGCCGGCTGCGGCGGGCTCGAATTCACGACATAGGCTGCGATGGCAATGCCGATCACGGCAAGCGCGACGCCAGCGCCGACGAAGATTGTGCGCTTGCGTCCTGCCTTGTCAGGGCTGCGGCCGGGGGGCGCAATGCGCGGACGCGGCGGCGCGGCGGGCGCTTCGGCCACAACAGGGAGCGGCTGGCCCATATCCTGCCGTTCAACAACAGGCTCGGGCACCTGTTCGGCTTCAAAGACAGGCTTTGGTTCTATCGGTGCAAAAACCGGGACTATTTCTTGCTTCGCAGGCTCTTGCTTCGCAGGCTCGAAACT
>JBOFIL010000483.1:0-9872 GCA_051650165.1 Allobosea sp. | reverse complement strand
AGATACGCAGCCTCGCTGGTGTTGGAGAGGGGGGCAGGGTGGGGCAAGGCGCTGACATCGCGCCGCGCATCCAGCGGCAAGGGGCCTTCAAGGCGCTGCACCACACGCTCGATCCGCTCATTAGCAGCTTCAAACGCGGCGCGTGCCGAAACACCCGCCTTGGGCCGCACCGGCGTGACAATGCTGATTTCGTCTTTCACGGCATCGAACACCACCATGATGGTGGGGCGCATCAGGATCGCATCGGGCAGGCCAAGGCCCGTATCCTTGCGCGAGGGCAGCCGCTCCATCAGCCGCACCATGTCATAGCCCAGATAGCCGAACACGCCGGCCGACATGGGCGGGAGCGCTGCATCGCTGGCATCGGCAATGGCACTTTCCGCCAGCAGATCACGCAACGCATCGAGTGGATCGCCTGCGATGGGTTCAAACGCGTCGGTCTGAGCCGGTGCGCGATTGATGAATGCTCGGCCCTTGTCGCTGCGCCAAATCAGATCCGGCTCAAGGCCGATCATCGAGTAACGCCCGCGCGTGGTGCCACCCTCGACTGATTCCAGCAGCAAGGATGGCCCGCGCGAAGCGTCATCCAGCTTGAGGAACGCCGCAACCGGGGTCTCGCAGTCGCCAATCAGCACACGGCGCACAAGTTGGGGCTGGCCGGCCTCATAGAGAGCCTCAGCCTCGCTTGGAGTGCGGACAAGTGCGGTTGCCATGTGAGTCGCCGGCCTAGTTTTCGCCGCTGCCGCCAATGGCGTTGCGAACCACGCGCGGGTCAATCGTCATGCCAAGTTCCGTCTGGAGCTTGCGCACATACTGGCTGAGCAAATCATCGCCAATCGCAACGCCAAGCTGCTGGCCAAGACGCTCTGCCTCCTGCGTGGTGCGGATGAAGGGCGGCACCGTGACATTATCCACCTTGAACACAACCCGCCCGGCATTCTCAGCCAAAGCGGCTTGGCCGGCGCGCCCGGCCGCCACGCCAAACACTGCCGAGATAACCTGCTGTGGCAGATCTGCGCGGCGTGTCTCGCGGGTCAATTCAGTCGCGCTGCCCAGAACAGCACCGGCGCTGGCTGCCACCTTGTCGATGGGCTCATCCTTCTCGATGCGAGTCACTAGCTCGCGAGCCAGCGCAGCAAGGCGCGTGGTTGTTTCATCGGCCAGCCATTGGCGCGCAACATCCGCCTTGACCTCGTCGAATGTCCGCTCGCGTGAAGGCTCGATGCCGGTCACGTCAAACCAGATATAGCCGCCGTCGCGCAGGCGCAGTGGCTCGGTGTCAGCGCCGATTTCCGTGCGGAACAGGACCGGGAGCAGCTCAGCGGCAGATGGCACATCACGAAGCGTGTCGCCTGCGCCAGCCTTGTCGCGCTGGTTCGCGTCAAGCGGGCCGATTGCCCTGAGCGCGAGCTTCTTCTCCTTGGCAATCTCGGCCAGCGGGCGAGCGCCGGCGCGCTGGTCCTCAATGCGATCATGCAACTCGTTGACCGCATCACGGGCGCGGGCCAGCGCCAATTCCTGCCGAACTTCCGCCGCCACTTCTTCAAACGGCTTGAGCTTCGAGGCCTCGATGGTGGGCACGCGCAGCAGCACGGGGCCGAATGCGCCTGTCACAATGTCGCTGACAGCCCCTTGTGCCAGAGCAAAGGCAGCCTCTGCGACAGCCTTGTCGAAAATGCCGGCCTTCTCGAATGTGCCGAGCGTCAATTCGGCGTCGGCGATGCGACGTTCAGCGGCCAGCGCCTCAAAGCTCAATCCGCCGGTGATGCGCTCTCGCGCGGCCCGCGCCTCGCCCTCATTGGGGAAAACGATCTGCTGAACAGTGCGCTTCTCAGCCGATCCGAAGCGGCCAGCCTTGACCTCGTCATAACGCTTGCGGGCATCAGCATCCGAAATGGCAGAGGCATCAGAAATCGCAGATGCATTCAGCACCATGATGTTGGCGCTACGATATTCCGGCGCACGGAAGCCTGCCTTGCGCTCATCGAAAAACTTGCGCAACGCAGCGTCGTCCGCCGGAGGTATCGTGCCGGCAGCAGAAGCCGGCAGCGTGAAATAGCTGATGCCGCGTTGCTCGGTGCGGTAGCGATGGGCGGCTTCCTCGATAAGGCCCGGCACCGCAATGCCGCCGCTGATCAGCTCACCCACCTGTTGCCGTTGAAGCAGGCCGCGCTGCTCGCGCACATAGAGCGCCTCGGTGAAGCCGGCATTGCGGATGAGATCATCGAACTGACGCTTGTCGAACGCACCTGTTGAGCCCTTGAAATTCTGATCCTCAGTGATCGAGCGCGAGACGAGCTGATCGGAGACGGCAACGCCAAGCTTCTTGGCAGCCTGATCGATCGTGGCTTCGGTGATGAGCCGCGAGAGCACCTGCTGGTCGAGGCCGATCGCCCGCGCCATTTCCGGCGTGATGGACTGGCGTGCGCGCCGCGAAACCGTCTGCACCTCGTTCTGGTAGGCAGAGCGCAGTGTTTCTTGCGAGATTTCGACAGAGCCAACCTTGGCGGCTGTGGTCGCGGTGCGGCCACGGAAAATGTCGCCGATGCCCCAGATCGCGAATGAAAAAATCAGGAAGCCAAAGAGCGCAAACAAAACCAGCTTGCCCAGCCAGTTCTTGCTGGCGGCGCGGATGCCTTGCATCATCATCGCAATCTCATTCCTTCACTTCATGCCGTAAGGTGGCTGCACGCCAGACACATCAAGCCAGTTGCATCAAAAGTCATGCATGCCAAACAACCAGTGCGAGGGCTTATAGGTAGGGCGCGCTCCGAAGGGAAGGGTGGATGCAACGCCTACTTTACCAGCCAAGGATGCCGTTGCCTCAGCTTCACGCGCCAGCTAACGAGACCGTGAAGCCTATTCTCGTCCATTGATATGCAAGGTTCACCACCATGACACTGCGCCGCCCGCTCGTTGCCGGAAACTGGAAGATGAACGGATCGCGCGCAGCGCTTGGCGAAGTCACGGCCATGGGAGCCGGATATGATGGCGCACTCAAGGCGAAGATTGATCTGCTGATCTGTCCGCCAGCAACGCTCATCCATGCTGCCGCAAACGCAGCGATCGGAACCGGAATCGCCGTTGGCGCGCAGGATTGCCACGACAAAGCCGCTGGCGCCCACACGGGCGATGTGTCAGCCCCCATGTTGGCCGATACTGGCGCAAGTCACATTATCGTCGGTCATTCCGAGCGCCGGGCCGATCATGGCGAGAGCAGCGCCGATGTGATGGAAAAGGCGAAAGCCGTTCATGCCGCCGGCCTTGTCGCCATCATTTGCATTGGTGAGACCCGCGCTGAGCGCGAGGCCGGCAAGACGCTTGCTGTTACCCGCAGGCAATTGCGTGGATCAGTCCCTGAGGGCGCAACCGCCCGCAACACCGTGATCGCCTATGAGCCCGTCTGGGCGATTGGAACGGGCCTGGTGCCGACGCTTGAGGATGTGGCTGAAGTCCATGCTGATATTCGCAAGACGCTCAAGGCGCTTATCGGGCGCGACGCCGAGGGCACCCGCATCCTCTATGGTGGCTCGGTCAAGCCCGATAACGCCAAGGCGCTCATGTCAGTCGCCAACGTCGATGGTGCACTTGTTGGCGGGGCTAGCCTCAAGGCTGCAGATTTCCTGATGATCGCCGCAGCGTATCGTTGAGAGAGTTCTCCGTCACTTGTGGTCGGCAACCTGCTGGTTTCAATCTGCTATCCCCATATGCCGGACTCAGTCGCAATGATTATTTGAAATAATTTCAGGCATAATTTTCTTATTTTTAAAATCGTTCAAAATAAAAATACATGAAATCATATTTCAATTTAAGCATTGAAAAAAATATAAAAATTGATTATGTAATTAACGTCTCGATTTAATTCGAAATATATCTTCGCAATAAGTGTCATTTATTTGACATTTATTCTCATGGCGAAGCTATTATTTTTCAGTTCAATTCCAATATCTCAGAAGGAATCTATCAATTGATCGCATATTTCTTGTTGGTTCATCGCTATCCCGAGCAATTCAAGCGTATGTTCAGGGCCATTTATGCCCCTGGAAATGTCTACATTGTTCATGTTGACCGAAGCAGCGGAGCAGAGCTGGCCGAGGACGTTGCGGATTTCCTGCAACCCTATCAAGGCGCTGAGGTGCTTCCGTCGCGGCGTGTACTTTGGGGCGGCTACAGCCTTGTTGATGCAGAGCTGCGCGGCATGACGCGGCTGCTTGAGAAGGATCTCAACTGGAAATACTTCATCAATCTCAGCGGACAGGATTTTCCGTTGAAATCACAAGGCTACATCCGGCGCTTCCTGGCAGGTCATGTCGATACGCAGTTCATGCGTCATGAAGACCAGCGCCTTGCGCGCCCTGAAACAATGAACCGGGTCAGCCGGGTTTTTATTGAAGCGTTTCAACGAATTTTCCGGACAGGCCTGAAACGCAAGTTCTTGCCCGATGCCAAGCCATATATCGGCACACAGTGGAAGATCGTCAGTCGCCGTTTTTGCGAATATGTCTGCCATGATCCGAAAGCAGATCGATTCAAGCGTTTTTACCAGCGCAGTTTCATCGCAGATGAAGGGTTTTTCCAGACGGTGATGATGAATGGCTTTCGGAAGGGAGCGATTATCAACAACGATATGCGCAGCATTGACTGGATACCCGATGGCGACATCAAATTGCGCCCACGTGTTTTCACGGCGCAGGATGCGCGCCGCCTGATGCAAAGTCCGGATTTGTTCGCCCGCAAGTTTGACAGCAATGAAGATGCCGAAATTCTCGACATACTGGAGCATCACATTTCCACACTGCCAGAGATTGGGCACCCGGAGATTGTTCTTGTTGATCCGCTATGGGCAGCCCCCCCAAAGGCTGTGATACCGCCGCATGTCATCGATATTCCATCGGCCTTGCCGCCTGTTCTCGCGGCTGCTTAATCAGGCCATGCAAGGCGCGGGGTGAGTTGGCTGATCCTGCCTTCCCACTCCGCTCAGCCCATGCTAAAGCGCGCTCAATCGCACGTTGCCTTGCTGCGTCTTGGCTGCGTTCTGCCCCTTCAAGCTGATTGATTGAACTCAAACATGCAAACCGTCCTTCTCGTGGTCCATCTTCTTGTCGTGCTCGCGCTTGTCGGCGTTGTGCTGCTTCAGCGCTCTGAGGGCGGCGGGCTCGGCCTTGGCAGCGGCGGGGGCGGCGGCGTGCAGGGCTTCATGTCCGGGCGTGGCCAGGCCAATGCGCTGACGCGCGCCACGGCCATCCTTGCGGCGGCGTTTTTCATTCTCTCGATTGCGCTCTCCGTGCTGGCTGGCCAGAACCGCGCACCGCGCTCCATCATTGATGGCGGAACGCGCCCTGCCGGCTCAAGTGCCCCTCAGGCACCGGCTGGCGGCAATTTGCTCGATCAGCTTCACCAGATCGATGGCCAGGCACCTGGCACCCCAGCACCTGCTGGTGCGCAGCCGCCGCGGCCGCAAGCGCCGGCGCAGTAAGCACGCGCGCGCGGTTTGCAAGGCTCGTAGCCTGCCTGTGGATGGCAGGCAGTCATGCTTTTGCGGGCCTACCCGAATCATTCTTTCTGGCTTAACTCTGGTCTCCCATGACGCGGTACATTTTCATCACCGGCGGCGTGGTGTCCTCGCTTGGCAAAGGCCTTGGCGCGGCAGCTCTCGCAGCTCTCCTTCAGGCACGTGGGTACAAGGTGCGCCTGCGCAAGCTTGACCCCTATCTCAATGTCGATCCTGGCACGATGTCGCCCTATCAGCATGGCGAGGTGTTCGTCACGGATGATGGCGCAGAGACCGATCTCGACCTTGGCCATTACGAGCGCTTCACCGGGCGGCCCTGCAACAAGGGCGATAACATCACCACCGGGCGGATATATCTCGATATTCTCACCAAGGAGCGCCGCGGCGATTATCTTGGCGCGACCATCCAGGTCATCCCGCATGTCACCAACGCGCTGAAGGATTTCGTGCTTGAGGGCAATGATGGCTATGATTTCGTGCTGGTCGAGATCGGCGGCACGGTGGGCGATATTGAAAGCCTGCCCTTCCTCGAAGCCATCCGGCAGATCGGCCAGCAGCAGCCGCGCGGCACCTGCATCTATATCCACCTGACATTGCTGCCCTACATCCCCAGCGCCGGCGAGCTGAAGACCAAGCCGACGCAGCATTCAGTGGCTGAATTGCGCTCCATCGGCATCCAGCCGGATATTTTGCTGTGCCGCACCGATCGCGAAATCCCTAAGGAGGAGCGCCGCAAGCTCGCGCTCTTCTGCAATGTGCGCGAGACCGCCGTGATCGAGGCGCGCGACGCCGAGACGATCTATGATGTGCCGCTCGCCTACCACGCCGAGGGGCTGGATGATGAGGTGCTGGCGGCGTTCGGGCTGGAGAACAAGGGCGAGCCGGATGTGTCGGGCTGGCAGCGCATCTCCGAGCGCATTCACAACCCCGAGGGCGAGGTCACCATCGCCATTGTCGGGAAATATACGGGCCTTAAGGACGCCTATAAATCGCTGATCGAGGCGCTCACCCATGGCGGCATCGCCAACCGGGTGAAGGTCAATCTCGATTGGATCGAGAGCGAGGTCTTCGAGAACGAAGATGCTGCGCCCTTCCTTGATCATGTCCATGGCATTCTGGTGCCCGGTGGGTTTGGCCATCGCGGCGCTGAGGGCAAGATACGTGCGGCGACCTTCGCGCGCGAACGCAAGGTGCCGTATTTCGGCATCTGTTTTGGCATGCAGATGGCGGTGATCGAGGCGGCCCGCTCGCTCGCGGGCATAAAAGACGCCAACTCCACCGAATTTGGTCCCACGCCCGAACCACTCGTCGGCCTGATGACCGAGTGGATGAAGGGCAATGAGCTGGAGCAGCGCCGCCAGGGCGGCGATCTGGGCGGCACTATGCGGCTTGGCGCCTACAAATCCACCTTGGCAGCCGGCTCCCGCATTGCCGAGATTTACGGCGCCACGGAAATCTCCGAGCGCCACCGCCATCGCTATGAGGTCAACATGGCCTATCGCGAGCGCCTGGAGGCCAAGGGCCTGAGCTTCTGCGGCCTTTCTCCGGATGGCTTGCTGCCAGAGACGGTGGAATACACCAACCATCCATGGTTCATCGGCGTGCAGTATCACCCGGAATTGAAATCACGCCCGTTCGAGCCGCATCCTTTGTTTGCGAGCTTCATCGCGGCAGCAGTTGAGCAAAGCCGATTGGTGTGACATGGTGGCTCTCCTTACGTAATGCGTCAGGAGAAATACGATGCCGAAATCGGATGCCCTGCCTGCCTTACATCTGCCCTCGACGCCCAAGGCGGTGCGTGAAGAGATGCTGGCGCTGCGTGCATTTCTGGATCAATCAATCCCGCCAAAGCGCGAGGCAAGCCGCAACTTGCTGATATCCACCTGGAACATCCGCAAGTTCGGCAGCCTCACCGACAAATGGCTCTCTGGAACCGATGACAGCCCAAAGCGCGATTGGCGCGGGCTGTGGGCGATATGCGAGATCGTCTCCCGTTTTGACATCATCGCAATCCAGGAAATCACTGGCGATCTTTATGCGCTGCGCACCATGCTCAAGACATTGGGGCCGAACTGGTCATTTATCATGACCGATGTCACCGCCGGGGATGCTGGCAATGGCGAGCGCATGGGCTTTGTGTTCGACACGCGCCGGGTCAGTCTTTCAGGCCTTGCGGGCGAGATCGTCGTACCAAAGAAATGGCTGGATGAGACTGGCAAGGACGCGTTGAAAGAGCAGTTTGACCGCACCCCCTATGCTGTCAGCTTTCGCTCTGGCCAGGATACGGTGCTGCTATGTTCGGCGCATATCAAATACGGCGCGCGGGCCTCGGATCGTATTCCCGAGTTGAACGCGTTGGCGCGCTGGATGGCTGATTGGGCAGGCCGGATGACGGATTACGAGCAGAATTTCATGCTGATGGGAGATTTCAACATTGACAGGAAGGATGATCTGCTCTGGCAGGCCTTCACTTCCACGGGGCTCACCGTGCCGCCCCCTTTGCTTAATGTTCCAAGAACAATTTTTGCCGATCCAGCCAAGCCGCAAAGCCAGTTCTATGACCAGATTGCATGGTTCGAGACGGATACGCGGCGCAAGCTCTCGATGGCGTTTAAAGCCGGTGGGCATGTTGATTTCGTGCCCCACCTCTACAAGGATGCGAATCTGACCCGCCGACAGGTGTCGGACCGTGTCTCTGATCACTACCCACTCTGGGTGGAGTTCGAAACGCGGCGCTGAATTGATCCATGCATCTGATCAGGCTTGAACATGACCATTCAAGGGCTAGCCGCCACGTCGCAACTTGCGAGCCTTTCCGGTCTCGTCACCATGGCAACGCATCCAAAGGGCCTCGACCACCTCGTCATTGCCGTGCGCGATCTGGATGCGGCGGGGCGGTTTTATGAACGGCTTGGCTTTCAGGTTGGCTCACGAAACCGCCACAGCTGGGGCACTGAAAACCGCATTGTGCAGTTTCCGGGCGCATTCCTTGAGCTGATCACGGTGGGCGATGCCTCACTTATTCCTCCGCATGGGCCGCGCTTTTTCTCCTTTGGTGCGTTCGTGGCGTCTGCCCTGAAGCGCCGCCAAGGCATGGCCATGGCTGTGCTGGAGAGTCAGGATGCAAAAGCGGATGCTGCTGCATTTGCAGATGCCGGCATTGGCGATTTTGCGCCGTTCTTTTTCGAGAGGCAGGGCAAGCGTCCGGATGGCTCGGCGATGCGCGTCGCCTTCACGTTGACCTTTGCCAACGACCGAACAGCGCGCGAGTGCGGCTTCTTCACCTGCCAGCAGCACGAGCCGCAGAATTTCTGGAATGCGGGCTTCCAGCAACACGCCAATGGCGCAACGGGGCTATCTGCCGCTGTAATGGTGGCGGAAAATCCGACCGATCATCACATCTTTCTGGAGGCCTTCACCGGCCAGCGCGGGCCGCGCTCCAATTCGCTGGGGCTGAGCTTCCCGCTGCCACGTGGCCGGCTTGATGTGCTGACCCCCAGCGCAGCCGCAGCCCTGATCGGCGAGCCGTCGCTGGCAAGGCTCTCAAAGCCGCGTTTCATCGGCTTTGCCGTGACCGTGCCTAACCTTGAGAGCATGTCAGCACGCCTCAAGGCAGAGAACATCCTGGCGCTTCGCATTGGCTCGCGGCTGGTGGTGCCGGCCAAGGCCGCGCGCGGCGTTGCCCTCCTGTTTGAACAAGAGTGATGCTCGGCGACGCACCGATGGTTGTTCTCGTTCGAGTGGCTAAACTTGCACATCGAGTCGCCAGAGATGCGCCATGACCTATGCCTCGATCCAGAACCTGCCGACTTTCGCGCTGTTCTTCGCTGTGGCGGCTGCGCTCGTCGCGGTCTATCTGGTGCTTTACACGCTTGCGACGACGCATAATGAGTTCGAGCTGATCAAGAACAACAACGTCGCAGCGGCGCTCGCGTTGGGTCTGAGCCTTGCAGGCTTTGCCTTGCCGCTCTCCAGCGCGGTGGTGAACTCCGCGACTGCTGTCGATCTGGGCGTCTGGGGTATTGTCGGCCTTTCCGTCCAGATCCTGATTTACTGGCTGGTGCGCATCGTGCTGCCAGATTTGCCTGCCCGCATTGCGTCGGGCCAGGTGGCGGCAGCGCTTTTCCTCGGCGCGGCGTCTCTTGCAGGCGGCATTATCTGCGCCGCAGCGATGACGTTCTGAGGCCAGCCATCAGCCTGCGGCTAGCGCTGGCTTCGCCGGGTCAAGCCGCGCCAGCAGGCCAATCAACGCGCGGTCATGCAGCAGTGCCATGCGCTCCTTGGGCTTCAGCCAGGCGATGGCCTCGTCGATATTGGCAGCTTCCACCAATTTGGCTTGCGCCATGACATGCTCGGCGTC
>JBOFIL010000482.1:0-1245 GCA_051650165.1 Allobosea sp. | reverse complement strand
CGCATTGCAAGCTGGCGGCAAGGTGCACGGCATCATTCCTGCCGCGCTGGACCGCAAGGAGATCGGCCACAAAGGCTTGACCACACTTGAGGTGGTGGACTCGATGCACACCCGCAAGGCGCGCATGGCGGAGCTGTCCGATGGCTTCATCGCCATGCCAGGCGGCATCGGCACCTTCGAGGAAATCTTCGAAATCTGGACGTGGGGCCAGCTGGGCATTCATGCCAAACCGTTAGGCTTCCTCAATATCGCCGGGTTTTACGATCAACTTCATGCTTTCCTTGATCATGCCACGGATCAGGGCTTCATGAAGCCCGGCCATCGTTCCATGGCGGCCATGTCGAACGAGGCGGACACGCTGATCGATGCGCTAGCGGCATGGAAGCCAACCGAGCAGGCCAAATGGATCAGCGCGGCGCAAAGCTGATGGCAGGACACACATGAACGCCATCGATTACGAGGCCGAATACAACAACCGGGCGCGGGTGCCGGAGCACCCCGCCATCATGGCCGGCTGGGCCGAAGATGCCGCCGCGTTTCGCGCGGCCCAAGGCAGCCTCGCCGAGCTTGGGCTTTCATATGGCCCCTCCCCGCGCCAGTATTTTGACCTGTTCAAGCCGCAGGCACAAGCTGGCGATGCGCTGGTGATGTTCATCCATGGCGGATACTGGCAGGCGCTGGAGCCCTCCAGCTTCAGCCATTGTGCCAAAGGGCTCGTTGCGCGCGGCGTGCCGGTGGCGGTCGCGGGCTATGATTTGTGCCCGGCTGTCAGCGTCGAGGCGATCATCATGCAGATGCGGGCTTGCGCCGCTGATCTTTGGCGGCGCTATGCCACACCGATCATTGCCTGCGGCCATTCCGCCGGCGGGCAGCTTGCTGCCTGTCTTGTCGCGACGAACTGGAGCGAGTTTGCGCCGGACCTGCCACCAAGACTGGTGCGCGCCGGGCTGGGTATTTCCGGCGTCTATAATCTGCGGCCGCTCATCGAGACCAGCATCAATGATAAGCTGAAGCTGGATGACACCACCTCGCGCGCGGTCAGCCCACTTTTTTGGCCTGCGCCCCCGAATGCCACATTCGAGGCATGGGTCGGCGCGGATGAGAGTGGTCAGTATTTGCGCCAAAGCAAGGCGCTGGTGGAGGCATGGTCGCTTGGCGGGGCGCTGATGTCTTATGCCGAAATTCCGGCTGCGAACCATTTCACCGCCATCGCGCCGCTGGCTGAGCCCCATTCGGAGATGGTGG
>JBOFIL010000481.1:0-2898 GCA_051650165.1 Allobosea sp. | reverse complement strand
GAGGCCCTTCACCTCAGCCGGCGTCATGGCAGAGATGTCGCCAAACTCAGCCGACGGGAACACATGCGGGTGGCGGTGGATCATCTTGGTGGTGATGGCCTGGACCACATCGCCAAAGGCAAAGCTGCCTTCTTCCTCGGCCATCCGGGCATGGAACACGACCTGCAACAACAGATCGCCCAGCTCGTCCTTCAGATCGAGCTTGTCATTGCGCGCCACCGCATCGGCCACCTCATAGGCCTCTTCCAGTGTGAAGGGCACGATGGTCTCAAAGCTTTGCTCCAGATCCCACGGGCAGCCGGTGACGGGCGTGCGCAGCGCCGCCATGATTTCGAGCAACCGCGTCACATCCTTTGACGGCTTCATTTCAGCCCGGCCTTGATGGCAAGCGTCACACCATCCATTACGAATTGCACGGCGAGAGCGGCAAGAATGACGCCGAGCAGGCGCGTCAGCACAACATTGCCGGTGACACCAAGCATGCGCGAGATGGGCGTCGCCAGCAGGAATGTCGCCCAGCACGACAGGATGATCAGGCCACATATCCCGATCAGCAGAGACATCTGACCCATGTCGCCCTGTGTGCGCCCTGCCAGCAGCATCATGGCGGTGAGGGCGCCGGGGCCAGCCATCAGCGGAATGGCGAGCGGAAAGGCGGCGACATTGCGGATATGATCCTGCGTGATCGCGACATCCGCCGTCTGTTGCTTGCGGGCATTGCGCCGCTCGAACACCATCTCGAAGGCGATCCAGAACAGCAGCAGCCCGCCTGCAATGCGAAAGGCCGGCAATGTCACGCCCAAGGCTTTCAGCAGAATATCGCCCGCCAGTGCGAAGAATGCCATGATGACGAAGGCAATCAGGCAGGAGCGCCACGCCACCTGTCGCCGCTCAGCCGCAGACATGCCGCGCGTGAGAGACAGAAAAATGGGCGCAAGGCCCGGTGGGTCGAGCGTGACAAGCAGCGTCACCATCGCGGATGTGATGAATTCGGAGAACATGGCGGAAGGCTAACCTCTGGCACGCCTGTGCGCCAGAGGTTTGCCCAGATTCAGTTGTCGAAACCAACCTTGTCGACAAGGATCGAGGCCGCCTTGCGGCTCTTGGCGATGTCGGAAAGCGGCGTTTTGTCTGGCGTCAGCTTGCCGAAGCTGGCCACAACCTCGTCCAGCTGCACGCCGGCCCGCACGGGATATTCAAAGTTCGTCGCGGCATAGAGCTGCTGCGCTTTCTCCGAGACCAGCCACTCGCCAAGCTTGATGGCATTGTCGCGGTTGGGCGCATGTTTGGCGACAACAAAGCCCGATATGTTCATATGCGTGCCGCCATCGCGGAAGGTGGGCAGCATCACGCGTGTCGCTTCCGCCCATGCCTTGCGCTCGGCTTCCCGGTTGGCCATCAGGCCCCAATAGTAGGTGTTGCCGATGCCAATTTCGCATTTGCCGGCGGCCACATCGCGCGCTTGCTCTCGGTCCCCGCCAGAGGGTTTCTGCGCCAGATTGGCCTTGAGGCCCTTGAGCCACTCCTCGGCGCGTGCCTCGCCCATGCGCGCCACGACTGCCGCGAACAGACCGATATTGTAGATGTTCTGGCCAGAGCGGATGCAGATCTTGCCCTTGAATTTCGGGTCAGCCAAATCCTCGTAGGTGATCGCTTCACCCTTGAACTTGTCCTTGCCGACATAAAGCACCCGCGCCCGCGCCGAGATGGCATACCAGCGCCCATCCGGATCGCGGAAGCCCGCAGGTACAGTCTCGTCGAGTGCCTTTGATTTGATGGGTTGTGAAATACCGCGATCCACGGCCTCCTGCATGCGACCGATGTCGACGGTCAATAGCATGTCTGCCGGAGAGGCTTGCCCCTCAACTGCGATGCGCTGCTCCAGCCCATCCTTTGCGAAGATGACATTGACCTTGACGCCTGTGTCCTTGGTGAAGGCATCGAACAATGGTGCAATCAAGGGGGGTTCGCGATAGGTGTAAACGTTTACCTCGCCTTGTGCGTTGGCCAATGCGGGAAGGCCACAAGCCAAGGCAAGAATGCTGGCGACGTAGCCGGAAACTGACAATTTGAACATCTCATTCTCCTTTGGGGTTCAAGGCCCCACCGAGTGCTGACATGATGTCGGTTATAATTCGCGCGGCAGGTTGTCAAACAAAAATATCAATGAATTCAGTAGTTTAGCATTATTCTAAACTGAGAAGTTTTTGAATTGTTCCAAGCTGCAAACCCAAGCTGAAAGCCTATCATGTGTGCAACAGCAAAACGCCGCCCAGTGGGCGGCGTGCAGGAAATGACGATGTTTGGCTGATGCCAGAGTGGTATCAGGGCGTTGTGCCAAAATAGGCGGGAGAAATCACGCGAACCCGCCCGCGGCTGCCATCGGTATAATAGGCCGAGTCATTGATGTTGGCGACGCCGCCGCGCAAGCTGAGCGGGATGTCGGTTGCGGTGAGCCCAGGGAGCGAAAGGCTGGCCTCACGCTGACGTAGTGAGCGTCGGGCCTCGCGCTCGGATGCAACCTTGAAGGAATGGCCAATCGTCTTGTCCATCTTTCGACGATCAGCGTCCGACAGGCGGCCTGAAGAACGGAAATCACGGAAATCACTGGTGCGGAAGGGGTAGCTGCTGGCACCGCTGAAGATACGCGCAGAGCCATTCACGACAACCGCATCGCCCGGCCTCAAGGTGAAATCCTTCAGGATCGACACGCGGCGCTCATCGGCCTGCACGATCGGTGGGCGGCATGTCGGATCAGCGCTCTTTTCATGCGCAAAAGCCATTGGCAGGGAGCCATAGGTTTTTCCGTCAAGGCCAACGGCATCGTCAATCGAGGTCGCGCCTGCAGCCACACGGTAAACCTTGACCGGAACGCCAGGGTTCATCGCCTTGCAAAGC
>JBOFIL010000480.1:0-3794 GCA_051650165.1 Allobosea sp. | reverse complement strand
TGGTGGCGCAAGCGAAAGAATACATCGCGGCTGGTGACATCTTCCAGGTGGTGCTGGCGCAGCGTTTTGACGCGCCTTTCGCGCTGCCGGCCTTCTCGCTCTATCGCGCGCTGCGCCGCGTGAACCCTGCGCCGTTCCTGTGCTATCTCGATTTCCGGGACTTTCAGATTGTCTGTTCGAGCCCTGAAATCCTGGTCCGGGTGCGCGAGGGCGAGGTTACCATTCGCCCCATTGCCGGCACGCGCCCTCGCGGAGCCACCCCCTCCGCCGATGCTGCTCTTGCCGAGGAACTCCTCGCAGACCCCAAAGAGCGCGCAGAACACCTGATGCTGCTCGACTTGGGCCGCAATGATGTGGGCCGCGTCGCTGAAATCGGCAGTGTGAAGGTGACGGACTCGTTCTTCATCGAGCGCTACAGCCAGGTGATGCACATCGTCTCGAATGTGGTGGGGCAGCTTTCGCCCGCACATGATGCCCTGGGCGCGCTGGCGGCAGGTTTTCCGGCGGGGACCGTGTCGGGTGCGCCCAAGGTGCGCGCCATGGAAATCATCGACGAGCTGGAGAAAGACGCACGCGGGGCCTATGGCGGCTGCATCGGCTATTTCGGCGCGAATGGCGAGATGGACACCTGCATCGTGCTGCGCACCGCTGTCGTGAAGGATGGCACCATGTCGGTGCAGGCCGGCGCAGGCATCGTGCATGATTCAAACCCTGCCTCAGAGCAGCAGGAGTGCATCAACAAGGCCAAGGCGCTGTTCCGTGCAGCCGAAGAGGCCGTACGCTTTGCTGCGCAGGTGCGGCGCGGCCAATAATACAAAACCCCGGCATCTTAGCGCCGGGGTTTTCTTTCATTTGGCCAACAACAACTTATTTTGTGATGCGGATCTTGCCAATTTCAGCGGCGATCTGCTGAAAAGCAGAGTTCAGCATGGCCGTATTCGTGGCCTGATAGAAGAACTTGCCTTCGGAGGCGCAGTTGCGCAGCAGGTTTCTGGCTCCCTGATTATTGTCACGGAAATAGACTGTCATGACCGTTAATCCTGCGTTCTTGGCGTTCTCGCAGACCAGCCGCAGTCGGTTATCGAGATATGTCTGCACGACTTGATAATTCTCGGTCTGAAAGCGTCCATACCGCATGTAACCATAGGCGTTGTAGTGCGATATTGTAGCTTCACTACCCGGGTTATCGCCGATCTCGTTTTCACCATCGGACATGATCACCAGAAACTTCTTCACGTCGCGCGCCGGGGCCCTGCCATCTGCAAATGGCCGCTTGTGAGAAAGCACGCGCCAGCCCCATGCGGCGCCCTCTGATGTGATGGTGCCGCCGCCAAACGTATGCTGCAGGGAATTGATCTTGCTCACCAATGCAGCACGATCAGAACTGAGGCGCATCAGCTCATCCGGGCAGGCCTTGTTCGGCCCCAGGTCACGCGTCATGTTCGCCTGGTTCTGCCCATTGTATTTCAGAATGTTGTAGGTTTGCTCCCAATGATCCGCACCGTTCGGGCCAAATGACCAGTTGGCAGGCAACGGGCCGTCATCCATGTAATTGTTGGCGAGACCGTTGGCTTCGCTGCGATTCCCACGATCATCAGCCCAGAAATACGGAACGAATTTAGTCCGCGGATCACTGCCTGCCGGCTCATCTGTCACATCAAATGGCTCGGGGCGCGCTTCCACGCAGCCGGCCCATTGCGCGCCTGGAATACGATCAAACAAGTCGAGATGGTTGATGCGCGATGGGCTGACAAGCCAACATGGGTTGTTCGTGCCGAACCCCGTCGGCACAAGCGCCTGTGTTGGTGCAGAGGTGTAGGGCGGGTTCACCGTCAGCATCGTGCCGGAAAGTGGCGCGCGCGTATTGGGTGTTTCGCCAAGAGCAGACGCTGACTTCACCCCAAACAACTCTTGTCCGAGTGTTGCAAGCTTGTTGAGATGATCCTGCAGCCAGACCCCCCTGCCGCCGTTTCCACGCCCGTTTCCACCACCATTGCCGTTCGATTGTCCTGCATTCCCACCACCGCCGCCGAAGCCGGCTGGAGGAGGATTTGGATTGTAGTGAGGATTGCAGCCAGACATCCAGGCGATCTGCCGCCCTTCAAGCAATGTTGCGTGATGGGGCGATTCAGCTGTCGTATCGATGGATGACATGCCAAGATTGCTGCGTCCGGGATTGACCGACGCCACGTAGGGAACGATGCCCACACGCATGGATGTCGGATTGTTCACGAATGAAAACAGCGTGTTGATGAAATTGGCGGATGCCGAGCGCATGCCTGCCATATCGTTGACCATGGAGCCTGTGGTGTCGAGCACCAGCGCAACCTCGGTAAAGCCATCATTACGGGCAACCTCAGCTGCAACGCCGACATTGTTGCTGTTGATGCCGATCACAGGCAGGAAGGTCGTTGCGACATCGGCATTGGCCTCAACGCGCACGCCTGACGGCATATCGATCATGCGGAAGCGCACATTCTGGATCGACATGTTACCGACATTGGCATCAAAGACCTGCCGGGCGAGCCTTTGGCGATCCGCCGTCGAAAGATTGACTGCCTTGGCTGCCGCAAGCGCAGCCGCATCCGCTGCCTGACCGATGCGCGCACGCGTCGAGGTTGCCTTTGCGTAATCGACTGCAGCGCCGCTGATTCCAACCACCGGCACGAGCGTCAGCGCGAATATGATCGCGACACCACCGCTCTCGTTCCGGCCGAAAAGCGATGCTCCGCTTTTCAGAAATGACATGACATTCTTCATGTTGCCGCCTCAAATCTTGGACAAGAGCCAATCACGATGCCGAAAAATCATTTCAAAGCACTTGAAAAAACTGGTGAACGGATATGGAATCAGTCCGTTGAATTTCAGCTACAATGACAAAAAACCCGGCATTTCTGCCGGGTTTCAGGTGATTACATCGGGCATATGTTACTTGGTGATGCGGATCTTGCCGATCTCGGAAGCGATCTGCTGGAAAGCCGCATCCAGGGATTTTGCATCGGCTGCCTCGAAGAAAAAATGACCTGAGGTGGCGCATTTTTTCATCATGTTCTTGGCGCTCGCGTTATTATCGCGGAAATACACTGTCATGACAGTTATCCCTGTTTTCTTGACATTTTCGCACGACTTCTCGAAGCGATCATCAAGATACTTGTTTGCTTTGCTGAACTTCTTTTCGCCGCCATACCGTCCCTCGCTCATGTAGCCATATGCTGAGTAGTTTGAGATGGTCGGGCCGTCCTTGACGTTCTCGCCGATTGAATTCTCACCGTCAGACATCAGAACAAGGAATTTCTTGGCTTTCCCATACTCCTTGCCATCAGCGAATGGCTTCTTCGGCGTCAGTGTGCGCCAACCCCAGGCCATGCCTTCCGAGGAAATCGTACCGCCGCCGCCCTCATAGGCCTTCATATCCGCAACCTTTTTGAGCAAGGCATTTTTATCTGTGGTCAGGCGCTGCAGCTCATCCGGGCAGCCACGGTTCGGGCCTTTCGATTTGGTAAGGTCAACGGTGTTGATCTTGTTGTATTTCAAGATCCCCCATACACCTTCCCAATTCCACCGGTTGATAGGCTCCCAACCAGACGGAACGGGATTATCGTCCATGTAGTTGTTGCGATAATCTGACTCGCCGCCCTTTGATCCTGGCTCATCCGGCCAGAAGTAAGGGACGAACAAAGTCCGCGCATCACCTGTGTTTGGCACATCGTCACTGATGTCGAACGGCTCGGGCCGCGCCTCGACGCACCCAGCCCACTGCATGCTTGGAATCCTGTCAAAAAGGTCCAGGTGGT
>JBOFIL010000479.1:0-1981 GCA_051650165.1 Allobosea sp. | reverse complement strand
CCCTGATGCCGCTGATGGCCGCCGCGCCAACCATGCGCGCCTGCCTGCTGATGGCGGAAATGGAAGATGCCGAGAAGGGCGCAGCCGGCCGAGGCCGCGAATGGCTGCAACGCGCCACGCGCGCGCATCGCGATCCCGCCTGGGTCGCCGATGGTGTCGTTTCAGCGCATTGGCTGCCGGCCTCGCCAGTGACCGGCGCGCTGGATGCATTCATGTGGACCTTGCCGCCTGCCGCGCTCGGCTCGGATGGGTTGGTGATTGATATGGGCGAGTCGCTGCCGCCAGTCGCCGCAGAGCTGCCATCTGAAAAACGACCGATGCTGATCGAGGCTGAAGCCATGCCGGCTGCCCCGCAAGGCGTGGGCGAGGCGAGTGCGGCCCCTCACAATGCTTCCCTTGATGGGCATTTGCCGCCATCAGTTGAGAAGCCAGCCCCGGTTGTGTTCCCCATCGCCCATGCACCCGATGATCCGGGGGCTGAGCCTGTGCCCGCCGAACCGGGGCCCAAGCGCCGGTTTCGCCTGTTCGGCTGAATGCGCTGCCGGATCGGTGAGGGATGCCGGCATAGCAACATGGGATGCAGGTAAAGTTCAGGCTTCTGTTGAAGAACAGGCTTGCATCGCTGCTGCGGATCGGGCAATAGACCGCCCACGCGCGGAGAGCCTGCTGGTTCAGCCGTCTTCAGTGCGGGAGTAGCTCAGGGGTAGAGCACAACCTTGCCAAGGTTGGGGTCGAGGGTTCGAATCCCTTCTCCCGCTCCAAACTTCCGGATCTGTTTCAAACTCCGGGTTTGGATGCGTCTTTCCGAAAGGCCGCCGCAAGGCGGCTTTTTCGTTTTGACGGGCATGTCCGTTGTTTTCTGTCTTTGGGGTTTGCTGCGGGCGCATCAACGCAAATCACTGGCCCCGGATTTGCTGAGTGTGCCTAACCAGCCTGGTCCATCGGGCGCAGGAGCATCGGACATGGCCCGCGTGACCTCAGCGCACAACCGGACCCTGACAGAAACCATCGTCAATGGCCTGACACAGCAGATTGTCAGCGGCCACCTCACACCCGGTGCCGCCCTGGATGAAACCCGCTTGGCCGAGCTGTTCGGCGCCTCGCGCACACCAGTGCGTGAAGCCTTGCGCCAGATGGCGGCAAGCGGTCTGGTCGAGCTGCGCCCTCACCGAACACCGTTGGTGATGCGCGTTGATGCGCATCGGTTCACGGAAATGTTCGAGGTGATGGCGGAGCTTGAGGCACTTTGTGCCGCCAGAGCCGCGATTGCGATGCCGTCCACTCAGCGACAGGCGCTGGAGCGCTTCCATATGGGGATGTCAGCGCATGTGCGCGGCGGCAATGTTGCTGCTTATCGCCAGGCCAATATCGCATTTCATGCGTTGATCTACCGCGGAACAGCCAATTCCTATCTGGAAGAGCTGCTCATCGCGACGCGCGATCGTGTCGCGCCGCATCGCGGCGTGCAGCTGGAAGCCCCGACGCGGCTCGCCCAATCCTATGCCGAGCATGGCGAGATCGTCACGGCCATCTTGCGCGCAGACAGCGCCGCTGCGGCACAAGCCATGCGGCGACACCTCGCACAGACAAGAACAACGCTGGATGCGCTGAGCGGCGATCAGGCGAAACAGAGAATTGCCTGAATTTTGGGCAATTGAACAGAATTGCATACAATCAAGTGAGTGGCATCTGTGCGAGCAGGCTGATGCGGCGGATTCCATGCCCGCATATGATGGCAAATGCCTTGCCGTCTTTGGCATAGCCCTTGCTGGTTACTCCCGAGAAACCAGGGTGCCGCGACCAGCTGATGCAACCATATCCGCTCGATATTGCCGGCCTGCATGCGCGCTACCGCGATGGCGTGATGCCGGCTGATGTGCTGGACATGATCCATGCCCGCATGGCCGCGCTGGATGACCCCGGCATCTTCCTTCATCTGGTGTCGCTCGCCGATGCCAAGGCCGCCGCTGCGAAATTGCCA
>JBOFIL010000478.1:0-4173 GCA_051650165.1 Allobosea sp. | reverse complement strand
TGAGACCCTTGAGCAAAACCTGCCACAACATGGAAAGCAGGCGGATCGAGAGCCCATTGGCAAAGGCAAGGCCGCGCTCGCGCTCCACATCGGTCAGGCTCGCATCCTTCGCAGCCGATGGCGTCACCTTCAACCGGGTGATGATATGGATGAAGCCGGCAAGCTCGGACATCACCGTGAAGGGATCGGCCCCCTCATCATATTGCCCGCGCAGCTCATCAAGCGCCTGCGCCAATTCACCTTTTGCCACCATCTCGAACAGATCGACAATGCGGGCGCGGTCGGCAAGGCCCAGCATGGTGCGCACAGTCTCGGCATTGAGCCGGCCCGCACCATGCGAAATCGCCTGATCAAGCAGCGAGAGCGAATCGCGCACCGAGCCTTCCGCCGCGCGGGCGATCATGGCGAGCGCCGCCTCATCGACCTCGACACCCTCCTTGGCGCAAATGCCGGCCAGATGCCCAACCAGCATCGAAGCCTCGACGCGGCGCAGATCAAACCGCTGGCACCGCGACAGCACCGTCACCGGCACTTTGCGGATTTCCGTGGTGGCAAGCACGAATTTGGCGTGCGGCGGTGGCTCTTCCAGCGTTTTCAGAAAGGCGTTGAACGCCCCGCCCGACAGCATGTGCACTTCGTCGATGATATAGACCTTGTAGCGCGCCGAAACGGGGGCATAGCGCACCGCCTCATTGATCTGGCGGATATTGTCGACGCCATTATTGGACGCGGCGTCGATTTCCATCACATCGATGTGGCGACCCTCGATGATCGCCTGGCAATTGATGCCGAACTCGGAAAGCTCGGTGGTTGGCCCGCCTGAGCCATCGGCACGCAGGAAATTCAGGCCGCGCGCCAGAATCCGCGCCGTGGTCGTCTTGCCGACACCGCGCACTCCGGTCAGCATCCAGGCTTGCGGAATGCGCCCCGCCTTGAAGCTGTTGGTGAGCGTGCGCACCATCGGCTCCTGGCCGATCAGATCGCCAAAATGGATCGGGCGGTATTTGCGCGCCAATACGCGATATGCCCCGCTCGCCACGGCAGGCGCTGAGGGGGGCAAGGGCGGCGGCGCAAAGCCCGGCAGGCCCGGCTCGTCGAGCAGGCTGGCACCACCTTCTGGCATGTCGGATTCGGAACTCATCGCTGGCGATCATTCGCGCGGGCAGCGCCAAGCATCAAGCGCTATTTCTGCGCGATCCGGCAGTTATCGACCATCGGCGCGCAATAGAGGTAAAGTAGGAGGCTGGACGAAGACCCGCTCGGTCTCGTTAGGGCTGCTTCCTTCCGGACCTGACCCGGTTGGCGAGTGAAACGTCCAACGCCAACCTCCCGCTGGCTATATCGTGGATTGGGGCCAAGGATTCAAGACATCTTTATTCAAGATGCCTCACCCCAGCTTTTGCGCCGAAACGGCCCCCACGCGCCGCCACGCGCGGCCAGCCTCTTGCACCGCACGAAACGAGCTGACGACACGGGCAGACAGCGCATCCTTGGCAGCGACTTCTTCCAATGCCTCACCAGCCGCCTTGCGTGCGGCCTCCAGCACATCATCGGGCAGAAGCATGAGCTGCACACCGCCGGCGAGCAGGGGGCCAAGCGCGGCATTGTTGAGCGCGGTGGCATCGGCAAGGCCGGCATCATGCTCGGCGCGGCAAGCGGCTTCAACGATGGCGCGCAAGTGAGCCGGCAGTTCATTCCAGGCCTTGAGCGACACCAGCGCCTCACTCGCGCCATTGGGCTTGTTGAAGCCGGGAAAGGCGAGATGCGGCGCAACGCGGTGCAGCCCCATCGGCGCATCATTGCCGGGGGCGAGGAACTCCGCCGCATCGATGACGCCGCGCTCCAGCGCCGGATAGGTATCGGAGGGCGCGGTCACGATCGGTGTTGCGCCGAGGCGCTTGTAAATCTCGCCGCCCAGCCCCGTGACGCGGATGCGCAGGCCCTTGATGTCGGCAAGGCTCATGATCGGCTTGCGAAACCAGCCGGCGCTTGATGGCCCGGTGTTGCCTGCCAGCATGCCGCGCACGCCATGGGGCGCATAAAGCTCATCCCACAAGGCTTGCCCGCCCCCATCGATCCATGCGGCGTGCTCAGTGGGTGAGAGGCCAAAAGGCTGGGTGGTGAACAGCCCGGATGCGGGCATTTTGCCCTGCCAGAAGAGGCTGGCTGTATGGCCCATTTCCACTGTGTTGTTGCTCACCGCATCGAACACATTCAGCGCCGGCACGATCTCGCCAGCGGCGAAAATCTCGATGGTGAGTTCGCCCGCGCTCATCTCGTTGATGCGCTTCGCCAGACGCGCCGCCGTGACGCCTGGGCCGGGCAGGTTCTTCGCCCATGAGGTGGCGCAGCGCCAGCGTCGCGGGCTCTGCGCGCGGACGATTGAGGGCGCAGCGAGCACGCCCATGCCGGCTGCGAGAAGCGTGCGGCGGGAGGTGCTCATGACCGGCTGGCCTCCCCCCGTGCGGCAGCGACAGACTGCGCAAGTTTGCGCGTTGAAGCCGCTACATCAGCCCCGCCAAACACCGCACCAATGACCGCGACACCATCCGCGCCGGCGGTGATGAGGGGCGCGAGATTGCCTGCATCAATGCCCGCAATTGCGCCAACCTGCATGGTGCCAAAACGCACCCTTGCTGCTGCGCGCAGCCGCGCGAAACCATCGATGCCAACTGGCGGATCAGGGTTGTCCTTGTGGCGCGTGGCATAGACGCCGCCAATGCAGAGATAGCTCACAGCCTCCGGCGGAATGGCCGCAAGATGCGCCTCGTTCTTCACCGTCGCGCCGATGATGGCGGCGGGGCCAAGATGCTCGCCGAGCAGCTTGCGTGCCACATCAAACGGCATGTCATCATGGCCAAGATGCACGCCTTCTGCGCCCATGGCGAGCGCCACATCGACGCGGTCATTGATCAGCAGGGGCACGCCGGTTCCAACGAGCGCCAAATGGATTTCTGCTGCATCCAGAATCATCTGGCGGGTGGTGCTATCCTTCGCGCGATACTGGATCAGCGTCGCGCCGCTTGTGGCCGCCGCCCGTGCCAAATCGCCAAGCTTGCGCCCCTGCGCAACCTGAGGATCAAGAATACCATAGACAGAAATATCGATTTTCATCAGATACTTGCTCCGCTTTGTGCAGAGATTGAATCGGACTGTTGAGAGCTTGATTCAGCCAGCTCATGAACAGAATCAATCAGTGAGACGGCAAAGCTTGCGGGGCCTTTGGCAATCCTGCCGGCGCGCTCGCCTGCAAGGCCAAGTATGGTCAGCGCGGCAGCAGCGGCTTTTGCCCGATCCAGCTCCACCGCCGCGAAGGCCGCGATCAGTGCAGAGGTGGCACAGCCGAGGCCTGTGACTTTCGCCATCAGGGGGTGACCGAGGCCAACTTCATAGCGTGCGTTTTCGCCCTCAATCACATCCACCGCGCCCGTCGTAACACGCACCACGCCGGCGGGTGAAGAGAGGCTCGCCATCTCTGCCGCATTGCCGCGGATGATCAGCGCCGGGAACCGCAAGACGCCTTCCGCCAGCCTGCGCCGCAGCACGGAATGCTGGATGAAAACCGGATCGAGCACGAGCGGTTTTGCCAGTGCTGATGGCATGGCGGCCAGCATCTGGATGGCCCGCTCCCGCCCGGCATCCGGCGTGCCGAGATTGATGAGCGATGCGTCGGCGGAGAGTGTCATGTTGACGATCTCTTCCGGGTGCACCGCCATTGATGCATCTGCCCCTGCAGCCAGCAGCAGGTTGGCCGTGATAGCCTGCGCCACCGTGTTGGTGAGGCATTGCACGCGTGGACGCCGGGCCACTATGCGGGCCAGAACCCGCATCGCCTCCACCTCAGGCAGCCGCATGGGGGCTGCGGTCGTGATCATGATCAGAGCTTGTGGCTTATAGCTTCTTGGCCTCGACGTAGAGCTGGCTGCCCATCGAGGCGAACTCCTTCGATTTGGCTGCCATGCCCTCCAGCGCCGCGCGCTCATTGTCGCCCATGGCGAGCACGTCTTTCCGCAGATCCTGCGTGATCTTCATCGAGCAGAATTTCGGCCCGCACATCGAGCAGAAATGCGCGGTCTTGTGGGCGTCCTTCGGCAGGGTCTCGTCATGGTAAGCGCGGGCGGTATCCGGGTCGAGCGAGAGGTTGAACTGGTCCTCCCAGCGGAACTCGAACCG
>JBOFIL010000477.1:0-2120 GCA_051650165.1 Allobosea sp. | reverse complement strand
GTGGGGTCACGCATGGTTTCCCAGGCATCCTGTGCCTGGATGGTCGGGCCGGCAGTCGCCAGCGCGAGCACAGTCACGCACGCAAGCACAGCGCCGCGCCTGAGGCAACGCCAGCTTGTGCGGATGCGCGAGATGATCGACATGGCGGAACGAAAACCTGTTTTCTGGCAGATGGCAATTGCCACTAGCACAGTACGGGCGTCGCGTCATGGCCCGCCGCTCAGCCGGCGCGGTTGCCCTCGATGCGCACGCCATCGGCGCGCTTGTCCGGCGAGACATTCAAATCCCCCGTGACGATGCGGCCATGATCGAGCCCCATCACTGCGCCCCGGCGCGCGCCGGCAATGATGTTTCCGCTGACAACCACATTGCGCTCGCGCCCCGCCACCGAGACGCCGATGCCGACATCCGTCTCGCGCACCATGTTGCCTGTGGCCGCGATGTTGCGCATGGCCCAGCCCCAGCCAAGCGAGATGCCGACCTTCTCCGCGCCCTCGACAACATTGCCGGAAATGGTGGAATCAGCCTCGGCATGAATGCCGACACCGCCGGTCACCTCGCCTGTCCGAGGCGTGAGGCCACGCTTGCAACGACGCACCATATTGCCGGAGCAGACCGCGAGCCGCCCGCCCTGATCAAGATTGGTGATCGAGATGCCGTTCGCCACGTCTTCCAGCCGGTTGTTCGCGACCACCGCGCCCTCGAAGCCGAACTCGATGAAGATGCCCGTCTCGCCGCAGCGCTGGCCATTATTGCCCATCACCTGCCCACCTGGCCCCGCATTGTTGCGGATGAAGGAATAGGCGCAATCGCGGACGACGTTTCCCTCCACAATCGTGCCGCCGGCGCGGAAAATGCTGATGCCATTGCCATACTGGCCCGTGCCGCCTGAGTCATTGCGGATACGTGAAATGCGGTTACCCTTGACGATGGAGCCATCATCGCCAACGCCTGATCGCCAGATCTGCAGGCCATTATCGCCGCAATCCTCGACGCGGTTGGCCTCGACCATCAGGCCCTTGGCATCCATCGACAGCAGGCCGGTATCCTTGATCATGGTGAGGGATGAGCGCTCAACGCGTCCGCCGCTTCTGAGCAGCGAGATGCCGATCGCGCCCCCATTGGTGACGCTGATCTCGTCGAGCGCGGCCTCGGCCACATCTTCCAGATAGATCAAGCCGGAGCGCTCGGCCTGTCGGAGCATCAAGCCATCGATAGACAAGCCAGAAAGCGCCAAACGGCGCAGCTTGCTGCCGATGATCATTGGGCCGGCCTGCGCCGCTACCAATTGCGTCGCGCCCGGCACACCGATCAGGCGCGCGCCGTCCGGCAAGCTGAGGCCAGCGATCGCATAGCGCCCCGGCGGCAAGATAAGCGGCATCTGACGCTTGGCGGCCTCGTTGAGGGCAGCAGCGAGCATGCGCGTCTGGTCGTCAATCGCGCCAGGGCGCAACCCCAATGTGGTGGCATCCAGCCCATAGCCGCCCAGCGCCGACGTACGCGCCCTGGCCTGCGGGGTGAACGCGCACGTCGCCAATGTGCCAAACAGCGCCATTTTCAGCGCGTCGCGTCGTGAAAGAGCCATGTCGCATCTCCTTGCGCGGGTTATGGCGCAAGGGGTAGGCCAGCCTGAATGTGCCGTTATGGGACAGCCCTAAGCCGGGCGGGCCGCAATAAGGCGGCTTCCGCCGAATCTGCCAGGGCCATGGCAAGCGCCGGCAGGGCGGGTCTCCAGTCAGGAGCTGCATTGGATGGATAGGATCCACACCAGCCACGCGGCCAGGGGATATGGATGAACAGCACCGGCACATCGCGCGGCAATTGCTGCAAGGCGCGCGCATAGGAAGCGTTGCACAGATAGCGCCCGGCGCTGGCAGACATGCGGGCGCGAAGGCCAGCCCGTTGCATCGCGGCAAGAGCGGGCTCCACCGCAGCGGTGCTGGCAATTGGCAGCGTTGAGCTGCCGATTTTGGCCGGAACTCTGCCGCCCGCATCCGGCGCTGTCGGGCTTGCATCAAGCCGGGCAAAGCGCTCGATGCGGATGAAACGCGATTTGCCCGCCAGCCCCAGCATCAGCACGGCGCGGGGCTTCAAGCGCTGCAACTCAGCCGCAAGCAGTG
>JBOFIL010000476.1:0-3459 GCA_051650165.1 Allobosea sp. | reverse complement strand
ATCAGCTGCGCGTGCACTGTCAGGCCATGGGGTGGCCGATTCTGGGTGATCCGATCTACGGGACCGGAGATCGCTTCGCTCTGCCCAGCCTGTGCCTGCCTGCGCGCGAAATCAGCCTGCCACTCTTTCCAAAAAAGCCGTCGCTGGTGGTGACGGCCCCGCCCCCTGATCATATGCAGGCAACAATACAAACTTGCGGGTATCTCCCGGAGCTTGTTGCCCCAGAAACCGGAGCCTTATGATGGAGCTTTCCGTCACTACTTGGAACATCAATTCCGTACGGCTACGCTTGCCGATCGTGCTCGATTTTCTCGCACGCTGGCAGCCTGACATTTTATGCCTGCAGGAGACCAAGACCCCCGATGATCAGTTCCCCGCCAAGGCGCTGGCAGCGGCAGGCTATACCCATCAGGCCTTCATCGGCCAGAAGGGCTATAACGGCGTTGCAATCCTCTCAAAGCTGCCTTTCTCAGCCAAGAACATCATGGACATGTGCGGCAAGAACGATGCGCGCCATATCTCCATGACCCTTGGCGAGGGCGCAGGCGCGGCTGCGGGCCTCTCGATCCATAATTTCTATGTGCCGGCGGGCGGCGATGAGCCGGATACGGACATCAACCCGAAGTTCCAGCACAAGCTCGATTTCCTGGCGCATCTGCGCAGCTGGGGAGAGGCGGCCAGGCCAACGGCAACACCGGCGATCCTCGTCGGCGATCTCAACATCGCCCCGCTGGAGCATGATGTCTGGAGCCACAAGCAGCTCCTGAATGTGGTGAGTCACACCCCCATCGAGACAGAAGCGCTCGAAACCCTGCGCGAAGAGGCTGGCTGGATCGATGCCGCCCGCATGCTCACGCCAGAGCCCGAAAAGCTCTACAGCTGGTGGAGCTACCGCGCGCAAGATTGGACCGCTGCAAATCGTGGCCGCAGGCTTGATCATATCTGGATCTCGCCAGACCTCAAAAATACGCTGAAAACCGTGGAGTTCCTCAAAGAGGCCCGCGGCTGGGAGCGCCCCTCAGACCATGTGCCGGTGACGGCGAGGCTGAGCCTTTAAAACTCAGCCTTCAATCCTCAATCGCATCCAACCGGGTGCGAACGCCGCGTAGCTTGCCGGACATCTCGACCAAATCAGCCGCAAGGGCCCGGTGCACGGCAGCAGCAGAGCCGGGAAACTCAGCCAGCACGCGCCGCATGGTTTCACGCCGCAAAATGCGCACAACTGTGGGCGCGCGCGCCGTGATGGTAGCCCGGCGCTCCATCTCACAAACAAGGGCCTTCTCGCCGATCAGCGCACCCTCGCGAGCCACATGGCTTTCAGCAGATGGGTTGCCCTCATCGAGCGTCAGCTCGCCAGATTCGATCAGGAATGCGCATTCAGCCGGCTCGCCCTTGCGCGCCAAAACATCGCCGACGCGGCATGTGCGTTTGTCAGCGGCAAAAGCGATCAGCCGCAGCGCCTCATGCTCCATGGCACCGAGCAGGCGGTGGCGTTCAAACAGGGCGATGTCGTCTTGTAGCGCCATGGGCGGTCATGGCTCCAGCCGGTAGCCGCCGGGATCGGTCACCAAAAGCGTCGCATTGGCAGAATCCGGCTCGATTTTCTGGCGCAGGCGATAGATGTGCGTTTCCAGCGTGTGCGTGGTCACAGCCGAATTATACCCCCACACCTCCTGCAGCAGCACCTCGCGTGGCACGGCCTTGCGCCCGGCGCGGTAAAGATAGCGCAAGATAGCGGTTTCCTTCTCGGTCAGCTTCAGGCGGGAGCCCTTATCGGTGACCAGAAGCTTGGAGCCGGGATGAAAACTATAGGGCCCCACCTTGAAGACAGCATCCTCGCTCGCCTCATATTGCCGCAGATGCGCCCGGATGCGCGCAAGCAGCACGGCGAATTTGAACGGCTTCACCACATAATCATTCGCGCCGGCCTCTAGCCCGAGCACAGTATCGGAGTCAGAGCCCTGCCCCGTCAGCATGATGATCGGGCCCTTGTAGCCACTCTTGCGCGCAAGCTTCACCGCCTCGCGGCCATCCATGTCCGGCAAGCCGACATCCATGATGGCGAGATCAAAGCGCTGCGTCTTGAGCGCCTGCAATCCCGCCGTGGCCGTGCCTGCGGTGGTCGCCTGAAACTCCTCATAGAGCGCCAGCTGCTCGGCGAGCGTATCGCGCAATGTCTCGTCATCATCGACGAGAAGAAGTTGATTAACCTTCGACATGCCATCCCCCGGATGCGCCAATTTCAAGTCCGCATCCACTCATCCCGGCCTATGCATCCTGTGCCGCGTGACCCTAGACTAAGCGAGCTAAACGGCGTCACAAGTCTTGCCCACACACATGTCCGTGATTCGCTGCGAGCCCGCCCTGATGCCCAAAGCTTTAACCCGGCTTCGCGTCGTTGTCTCTCCCCTCGACCGGCGGCGTGGGCTTGTCATTGCCGGCTTCGCAAGCTTTCCCTGCGCGCTGGGGCGCGGGGGCGTGCGGATGATGAAGCGTGAGGGCGATGGCGGGACGCCGCGCGCCAGCCTGCCGCTGCGCCGAATATTCTTCCGTGCGGATCATGGCCCACGGCCGCGCGCGCTCTTGCCCACCCGCGCCATTCGCCCCAAAGATGCCTGGTGCGATGATGTCAACGACAGGCGCTACAACCGCCTGATCGCCCGCCCGCCCGGCGAAGCCGAGGAGCGGTTGATGCGGGCGGACCATCTCTATGACATCATCGTGGAGCTGGGCTGGAATGACCGCCCTGTGAAAAAGGGCTGCGGCAGCGCGATCTTCTGGCATCTCGCGCGGCCCGGCTTCAGCCCCACTGCCGGCTGCGTCGCGACAGCGCGCAGCGCCTTCACGCGCATTCTGCCAAGGTTGGCGCGGCATTGCGTGATGATAATCCGCTAAACGTCAGCCTCTTGCCCCTAAGCTTCTTGCGCCGAAGATCGCCGAGCCGATGCGCACCTGCGTCGCGCCCAGCTGGATGGCGGCGGCATAATCAGCGCTCATGCCCATGGAAAGCTCTGTGAGGCCATGCTGCGCGGCGATCTTGGCCAGCAAGGCAAAATGCGGCGAGGGCGGCTGGTCAGCAGGCGGGATGCACATCAGCCCCGAAATCGCCAGCCCATGCTCGTCCTTCATGCGCTGGAGAAAGCTGTCTGCCTCCTGCGGTACAACCCCGCCCTTCTGGGCCTCCTCGCCGGTGTTGACCTGCACAAACAGTTTCGGAGCGCGGCCTTGCCGGGCAATCTCCTTGGCGAGTTCCTTCGCCAGCGAATCACGGTCCAGCGTCTCGATGACATCGAACAGTGCCACTGCCTCGCGCGCCTTGTTGGATTGCAGCGGGCCAATCATGTGCAGCACGCTATCGGGATGTCTCTCCTTCAGCGCCGGCCATTTGGTCTTGGCCTCCTGAACGTAATTCTCGCCAAACACCCGCTGACCAGCGGCAATCACCGCCTCGATTGCCTC
>JBOFIL010000475.1:0-1298 GCA_051650165.1 Allobosea sp. | reverse complement strand
ATGTGCACAGAGCCAGCAAAGGGTTGCGCTTGGTGAGATCGCCCCCTTCAATAATGATCAGGGCCCCTTCAGGAGGCTGCTTGGCGAGCGGTTCAACGGCGCTGGTGATTTGTTTCGATGTCCGCGAAACCCGAATCACACGGTCGCCGCCAAACAAGCCAATCGTCGATGCCTCGTCGATGAGACGACGAGGATCGCCGGCAAGATCGTCGCCATCAATGCGGACATACCGAAATGGATCATCTTCTGCCCCGCCAAGCGCAGCCTTGATCACATCCGACACACGCTCCGAAACCAACCCGGCATCAGGGCCATAGATCAGCCAGATGCGCCAGCCAGGGTCCGGCCTTGCAATGGCGCGGGCGGCCTCATGGGCCTTGACTGCGACCATTCGGCTGTCTCGCGATCAGAAGCCGCCAGCAAAGCCGGCAGCAAGGCGATTGCGAATGAGGTTGGAAAGAGACTTTGCCGCCCGTTCCTGCGCATTGCGTGCAGCGCGTAAATTGGCAAAGCGTTGGGCCGAGCGATCATAGCTGGCGCGGGCAACGGCGTTGCCAGTGAAGATCGGCTTGTTTGTCCCGCGTTCGGTCAATGTGTAAGTGGCGTTTGCCACGAGTGTTGCTGAGTCTGCCCGGCCCGTGGAGAAATCCGTAACGGTCACATCGAGGTTCTCAGAGACTGACACAGTCAGGTCATAGAGCTTGGCCGGGGCGCGGCCCGAGCCGTCGAGATCAAACACCAGCTCGTTGCGCAGATAATGACCCATGCGATCTGAAATGGTTTTGACATCAATGGCAGCAAGCTTTTCCTGCACGCCAGCCCCCCCAACCGCAGCGCTGCCATAAAGCGGGCGAATGCACCCGCCCAGTGCCAGTGCGGCCAGCCCGATCGCCAGTCCGGTGATCAGCCTGCGCTGCGATCCATGCTCAGATAACGACATTCACGATCCTCCCGGGGACCACAATGATCTTGCGGACAGGTTTGTCTTCAGCTGCACGCTGCACGGTATCCAGTGCCCGAACCGCTGCTTCGACATCCTGAATAGACGCTTCCGCCGGCACCGTCACCTCGCCGCGCTTCTTGCCGTTGACCTGCACGGGCAGCGTGATTTCATCGGCCTTCAGCAGAGCGTCATCGGTTTCAGGCCAGGCAGCGGCGCTGACAAGGCCAGACTCGCGCAGCGCGGCCCAGCATTCCTCTGCCAGATGCGGCATCATTGGCGCGACGCATTGCACAAGGATACGCGCGGCCTCCTTTAGTGCAAAGGCAATGTCTGGCGTCACATCTGCCTTCTCGGC
>JBOFIL010000474.1:0-1085 GCA_051650165.1 Allobosea sp. | reverse complement strand
CGGCCCGCACAGCGTAGCCATCCATCGCCGACGCAGCAAAGGGTGGCTGGGTGCGCAGTGCAGGAAGATCAAGAGCCAGCACGCGCCCAAGCCCTTCATGCAGGGGCACGGTTTCGACAGGCATCGCCCTGGTGGCGCTGGCCAGCAAAAGGCCAAGTGCATCGGCGACCTGCAAAAGGCTCATGGTTCCTGTCTCATGGCCGGCCGTCAGCCTGATAGGTGCCGGATTTGCCGCCTGACTTGTGCAACAGACGAATGCCTTCAATCTGCATGCCGCGATCAACCGCTTTCACCATGTCATAGATGGTCAGGCAGGCAACGCTGACTGCGGTGAGCGCTTCCATCTCAACGCCTGTCTGGCCACCGACACGCACTTCGGCAGTTACATGAATGCCGGGCAGTGATTCATCGATCACGCAGTCCACGGTCACCTTTGTCAGGAGCAGCGGGTGGCAGAGCGGGATCAGTTCATGGGTCCGCTTGGCCGCCATGATGCCGGCGAGGCGGGCCGTGCCGAGCACATCGCCCTTCTTGGCATTGCCCTCGCGCACGATTGTCAGTGTTGCAGGCGCCATGACCACCATGCCCTCGGCAATCGCAGTTCGGGATGTCACGGCCTTGTCGGCCACATCGACCATGTGGGCCTGACCTTGCGGATCGAGATGGCTGAGATTGCTCATGCAGCGATCCCACCTGTCAGCAGTTTGTGGGTCGCAGCACGCACATCGGCGTTGCGCATCAGACTCTCGCCGACAAGAAAAGTATTTACGCCAGCAGTTTGCAGGCGTTTGACATCATTGTTAGTGAAGATGCCGCTTTCGCCAACAACAATTCTGTCAGCCGATACCAAGGGCGCCAGCCGCTCGGTGACAGAGAGGCTGACCTCGAATGTGCGCAGATCGCGGTTGTTGATGCCGATCAGGCGTGTCGTCAGCTTCAGCGCGCGCTCAAGCTCAGCTTCATCATGGACTTCGGCAAGCACGTCCATACCCAGCGCGAGCGCTGTCTCTTCCAGCAGGCGAGCGGTGGCATCATCGAGGCTGGCCATGATCAGCAGAATGCAGTCCGCGCCCCAGGCCCTGGCT
>JBOFIL010000473.1:0-3571 GCA_051650165.1 Allobosea sp. | reverse complement strand
CAGCGAGCGCATGGCCGGCTTGCAATATCTTGGCGTTGCCCTTGTCTTGGGAGCCGTTGCCGCCAATGTGGTGCGTGAAACCCGCGCCAAAGAAACACGTGCCACCGAGTGATTGGGGCCACGTGATGGGGATGATGCCATGCAAGACACCCATGACACACACGCCTCGCCTGCCAGGCTGAGGCCGCCGCCGCCGATCCCCATGACGCTGATCACCGGCTTTCTGGGTGCCGGCAAGACCACACTGCTGAACCGTTTGCTGAAAGACGAAGCGCTCTCCGACAGCGTGGTGCTGGTCAACGAGTTTGGCGAAATCGGCCTCGATCATCTCCTCATGGAGGGCATTGAGGATGGCATGATCCTGATGGATTCAGGCTGCCTGTGCTGCACAATCCGCGGCGATCTGGTGCGCACACTGGAAGACCTGCTGCGCCGCCGCGACAATGGCCGCATCGCGCCTTTCAAGCGGCTGGTGATCGAGACAACCGGCCTCGCTGACCCCGCACCCATCCTCAATGTCGTGATTGCGCATCCTTATCTGGCGATGCGCTATGTGCTCGACGGCGTGGTGACGCTGGTCGATGCCGTCAATGGCATGGCGACGCTGGACCGCCACCGCGAGGCACTGCGACAGGTGGCCGTGGCTGATGTTGTGCTGCTGACCAAGGCCGAGCTGGCGCAAGAGGAAACGGTTGCGGCTCTGCGCCAGCGCATCATGGCGCTCAGCCCCGGCATCAGCATACGAGATGCGCGCAGCGCTCCCGAGGCAACCGATCTGCTCCACCTTGGCCGCTTTGATCTCGCGCACAAACCGCAGGATGTCCGCGAATGGCTGGCAGAAGAGGCGGCAAGCCGGCCAGCTTTTGCCCCACATGCCCATGATCCTGATTGCGACCATGATCATGGCACCGCGCCTGCCGGTGCTGATGTGGCAGCGGCCACCCACAGCCATGACCGCAGCCGCCATGATGACCGCATCCGCGCCTTCACCTTGCGCGCGAGCGAGCCTGTGCGGCAGGCGACGTTCGACCTGTTCTGGCAGCTGCTTACCTCAACCCATGGCCCAAAGCTGCTGCGGCTCAAGGGCTTGGTCAATCTGAGTGAAATACCGGGCAAGCCCTTGCTGGTGCACGGCGTGCAGAGCGTGCTGCACCCGCCCGTGCTGCTGGAGGCATGGCCTGATGAGGACCATGACTCACGCCTTGTGCTGATCGTCGATGATCTGGACCCCTCGCTGGTCGAGCGGCTCTGGGCCGCATTTCTAGGCACAACAATTCTTGGCAAGACAGTTCAGGCGAAAGCGTAAGCGGTTGAGTTTGGCAAGCAGCGCAGGCAAGATTTGCTGATGCGGCATCAAATGCCTGATGGCAGCCCCGCGCCGAAAGCGGGCGAAAGCATCTTCGACATCGCCATTATCGGTGGTGGCATCAATGGCGCAGGCATTGCCCGCGATGCGAGCGGGCGCGGGCACAACGTTGTGCTGTTCGAGATGAATGATCTCGCCAGCGCGACCTCGCAATGGTCCAGCAAGCTGATCCATGGCGGACTGCGATATCTGGAGCATTATGCCTTCCGGCTGGTGCGCGAGGCCCTGCAGGAGCGCGAGGTGCTCCTGAAGCTGGCTCCTCACCTCATCCGCCCGCTGCGCTTCATCCTGCCCCATCATGATGGCTTGAGGCCTTATTGGCTGATCCGGCTTGGGCTCTTGATCTATGACCGGCTGGGCGGGCGCATCTCACTGCCACTGACCAGATCAGTTGATCTGACGATAGACGCTGCCGGCGCGCCGCTTAAACCCGGCTATACCCGAGCGCTCGAATATTCTGATGCGCAGGTGGATGATGCGCGCCTTGTCGTGTTGAACGCGATGGGCGCAGCAGCTGATGGCGCTGAGATTCATGTGCGCTCCAGGGTGGTTTCGGCCCGCCGCGAGAACGGCATCTGGCAGTTGACGGTGCAGACACCCAAGGGGGAGCGTGTCTTCCATGCCCGCAGCCTCGTCAACGCCGCAGGGCCATGGGTGGCGGATGTCATCACGGATGTGACGCACACAACGCTGCCAGCGCAGGTGCGCAAGGTGCAGGGCAGCCATATCGTGACGCGCCAGCTGTTCGACCATGACCGCGCCTATATCTTCCAGAACGGCGATGGTCGCATCATCTTCGTCATTCCCTGGCAGGGGGAGTTCACCTTGATCGGCACCACGGACCGCGACTACCAAGGCCCGCTCGATGCCATCACCATCAGCGATGCGGAGGTCGCCTATCTGTGCGCTGCCGTCTCGGAATATTTCCGCAATCCCGTCACGCCTGAGGATGTTGTCTGGCGCTATTCCGGCGTGCGCCCGCTCTATGATGATGGCGCATCGGCGGCGCAGGATGCGACGCGTGATTATGAGCTCAAGCTGGACGAGGATGGCGCGCCGCTGCTGAGCATCTTTGGCGGCAAGATCACCACTTATCGCCGCCTGGCCGAGGAAGCGCTCGCCATGATCGAGCCCTCGATCGGCGCTGGCGCATCAAGGCCAGCAGGCTGGACCGCGACAACGCCCCTGCCTGGCGGTGATATGGAGCATGCAAGCCCCGATGCCTGCCGCGCGGCACTGCTGCGGCAATATCCATGGCTCCCCGAGCCCGTCGCCGCCGGGCTTGTCGCCCGCCATGGCGCTTTGGCGTTTAACTTGCTGGCTGACACACACAGCCTTGATGATCTCGGGCTCGATTTCGGCCATGGGCTCACGCAAGCGGAGGTGCTGCACATGATGCGCCGCGAATGGGCGATCAGCACTGATGATGTGCTCTGGCGTCGCACCAAGCTGGGCCTGTGCTTCAACGAGAAGCAGGTAGCAAGGCTAGCAGCATGGATGAAGCAGGAAAACGCGCGCCATGCAGCTTAGGGCCAGCATGATCGCAGCCATGATGCTGACAGGCTTTGTGCCGAGCCTGGCCGCCCAATGCCTGCCTGATTTGGCATCCCAACCTGCCCGTATCGACAGCTTCACAAGCCGAGGCGACATTCTCACACAAGAGGGCGAGCGTCTGCGACTGGCAGGCATTGCGCGCCCGGCTGGAATGGAAAGTGATGGCGTCATCAGTGAAAGACTGGAGCGGCTTTCCTCAACTTGGAAAGGCGCAGCCATCACCGTGCAGCGCCTGTCGCAAACACCCGATCGCTGGGGCAGGACATCCGCAATGGTCACGGCACCTGCCTCGCTTGAGACGCTGCCGCCACTGAACTTCAACACGCTGATGCTCGCAGAAGGGCTGGCCCTCGCAGACCCTTCCGATATGCCAGCCTCCTGCCGGGCCAGCCTGACACAGGCCGAGACCAACGCGCGGCGGCGACGCGCAGGCATTTGGCGCGATCCAGAGCAAATTTTGGTATCTGGCAGGCCAACACGAGAACAGGCAGCAAGCCATGCCGGCGGTTTTCGTATGGTAGAGGGTCAAGTCCAGCGCGTCACGGAGCGGAGAGGCCAGGTTTTCATCGACATGGGCCCATTTGGCAGTTTTGCGCCTTCCTTGCGCGCTTCCCGTCGCAATATTGCCCATATAATGCCATCAGGCATGAA
>JBOFIL010000472.1:0-6122 GCA_051650165.1 Allobosea sp. | reverse complement strand
CATGGCCTGAAAACGCTCGGCGGCTGTGGAGGGGCGCGTCAGGCTCATGCTGGCCTCGAAAAGAGCTTGGCCTATCGCCACTTGGGCCTCGATCGTGGCGGCGATTTTCTCGCTCCCAGCCCGGCGCACTTCGGCTTGCGCATCTGGAAATCCCATGGCCGCTTCAACAAATTGGGGCATCCGGTGCCCAATGGTGACCACAGACGCCACCGCGAGCTGGCTTGAGGCCGCGCTCAGGCGAACCCACTCAGTCGTGAACTGGGTCATGGCGAGAAAGGGATTGGCTAGGCTTTTCATACAGTCATCATACGCTATGTTGCAGTGCAGCGAAAGCCTGCTTGCATCCAAGGCGCAAGTTCGGTGGGGATATGGCAATTGTCACTTGTCCAGGTTTGCGCTTTGCCCAGGATTGCGCTAGGGGCGCGCATCAAATGGTAGTGGCTTGCCGTCCGGGCCACTATTGCGGCCTAGGCAAGGATGTATATGTCCAAGGAAGAGCTTCTTGAATTTCCGGGCCTCCTCACTGAGCTTTTGCCCAACGCCATGTTCCGGGTGAAGCTTGAGAACGACCATGAGATCATCGCTCACACTGCCGGCAAGATGCGCAAAAATCGCATCAGAGTGCTCGCCGGAGACAAGGTTCTGGTTGAGATGACGCCCTATGATCTGACCAAGGGTCGCATCACGTATCGCTTCAAGTGAGCAAGCTTTCCGTGGCCGCCACATCAACACGTGCCGAGGGCTGGCGCCCGAAGCTGGTTCTTGCCTCTGCCTCCCCGCGCCGCCTGGCGCTGATGGAGCAGGCGGGACTGAAGCCTGATGCGCTTTTGCCATCAGATCTTGATGAAACACCCGGGAAAAGCGAGCGCCCGCGCGATCTGGCGCGGCGTCTTGCCCGCGAGAAGGCCGAGGCGGCGTTCAAGGCGCTGCCTTCGCGGCCTGATCTTGGCGAGAGCTATGTCGTCGCTGCCGATACGGTGGTGGCGGTTGGCCGGCGCATCCTGCCCAAGGCCGAGCTGGTCGAGGAGGCCGCCGCGTGCTTGCGCCTGCTCTCTGGCCGTGCGCACCGTGTTTACACCGGCGTTGCCGTGGTCACTCCGAAGGGTGCGGTGCGTGAGCGCCTTGTCGAGACACGCCTGCGCTTCAAGCGCCTCTCCACTGATGAGATCGAGGCCTATCTCGCCGCCGGTGAATGGCGCGGCAAGTCGGGAGCCTATGCCATCCAAGGCCTGGCCGGCTCGTTCGTCGTCAAGCTTGTTGGCTCATATACGGGCGTGGTCGGCTTGCCACTCTACGAGACGATCAATCTGCTCGGCGGCGAAGGCTACCCAGTGCGCTTTGACTGGGCTGCAAAACTGGCGTGATGCGACAATGACCGACACCTCCTTCAAGGCCAAGCCCTGCCCGATCTGCGGCAAGCCCGCGACGCAGAAGAGTCACCCCTTCTGCTCACCACGCTGCGCCGATGTCGATCTCAACCGCTGGCTCAGCGGCAATTATGTTATTCCCGGCCGCGCCCTCACCGAGGATGACGAGGCAGAGGCGGCGCCGCCGCCGCGCAAGACCTATGATCTTGGCGGGAACTGAACCGTGAGCGCTGTGCCTGCGCGACAGACCGCCATTGCCATTCTCGGCTGCGGCTTTGTCGCTGATTATTACATGCTGACCCTGCCGAACCACGCTGGTCTTCGCGTGGCCGGGGCATTCGACACGGACCGCGAGCGCCGCTCGCGCTTTTGCAGCCATTGGCAGGTCCGCGCGTACCCCGATTTTGATGCGCTGCTGGCCGACCCCGATGTGATGATTGTGGTCAATCTCACCCCGCCGCAGGCTCATTTCGAAACCAGCCGCCGCGCGCTGGAGGCTGGCAAGCATGTCTACTCCGAAAAGCCGCTTGCCATGGCCTTCGAGGATGCGGAAAGCCTCGTCGCGCTGGCAGGCGATAAGGGCCTGAGCCTTTCCGGTGCACCTTGCAGCCTGCTGGGCGAGGCGGCAGAGGCCGCCTGGGATGCGCTCACCCGCGCCGAGATTGGCCGGCCCATGCTGGCCTATGCCGAGATGGAGGACGGGCAGGTTTTCCGCGATGCGTGGCGCGATTGGCGCTCGCTCTCCGGTGCGCCATGGCCGGGCGTGCACGAGTTCGAGATTGGCTGCACCTTGGAGCATGCCGGATACTACCTCACATGGCTGTGCGCGTTTTTCGGGCCGGTGAAGCGCATGACCGCCTTTGCCGCGACCCTCGCACCGGACAAGGGTGCAGGCGAAGGGGCGGGCGAGAACCACCCCATCGCCAATGATCTCTCCATCGCCTGCCTCGAGCATGAGAGCGGCACGGTCTCGCGCATCACCTGCGGGCTGGCTGCGCCGCGCGATCGCTCGCTGACCATCACCGGCGAAACCGGCGTGCTGCATGTCGCCGATGGCTGGAATACGCGCAGCGCTGTGCGCATCCGCCGTGAGCGCTGGCATGCGGCCTTCTCAGGCAGAGACCGCTGGCTGGGCGGGCTGGAGCGCCGGCTGGCGAAGCTGCTGCCGGGGCGGATGATGCTTGGCCGCAAGCTGCCTTTTGCAGGCAAACAGGCCGCCCGCCCGGCATATCCCTCGCAGATGGATTTCATGCGCGGCCCGGCTGATCAGGCCTTGGCGTTGGGCGAGGGCCGCGCGCCACGTCTCTCCGCCGATTTTGTGCTGCATATCACCGAGCTGTCGCTGGCCATGCAGAACGCTGACACGCTGCCGCAGCTCTATCTGCCGCGCACAAGCTTCGTGCCGCTTACTCCCCCTTCAGGTGATCAATCGTCAACCGCTCAATCGTCTCCTGCACGCTGATGGAGAGCGAAAGCGGCACAAGCTCGCTCTGGCTCTTGCCGGCACGCATGCAAGCCATCGCCTCCTCGATTTCGTGGATCAGGCCATTGCCGCGATAGGGCACGGGGAACAGCTTGGTCCGCCCAGGTCGAAAAGGCCGCAGCATCTGCTGGAGCGCTGCGCGGGTCGAATTGCCGGCAGGCACAATCGGCGCCTCATTGACCGCAGGCGCTGGCGCGCCGCCGCGATGCGGCGTGAGGCTGATCAGCGCTGGCGAGAGCATCGGCCCGTGCAGGCGGATGATGCCGGTTTCCCCGGTGATCGTGAGGTCATTTGGCCCTTGCGCCTCAAAACCACAGCTTAGCGCGGCGCTCGCGCCCTCCCATGCCAGCGCCACGGCTGCCTGCACATCGACGCCTGATGGCGCATGCCGCAACACAGCCTTCGCCTGCTTTGGTGCACCCAGCAATGAGAGCGTTACCGCCAGAGGATAGACCCCAAGATCAAGCAGCGCGCCGCCGCCCGCCTCTGGCTCTGATGATTGCCGATAACTCAGCCCGCCGCTGATCTGCGTGATGCGCCCGATCCGGCCTTCGTCAATCAGCATGCGGAGTTTTGCCAGCGCTGGCAGGCACAGCGTCCACATTGCTTCCATGCAGAAGCGCCCGCTTTTTTCAGCCGCTTCAGCGATGGCGCGCGCATCATCGGCGTTTGTGGCCAGTGGCTTTTCACAAAGCACGGCCTTGCCCGCCTCAAGGCATGCGATGGCCTGCCGCGCATGCAGATGGTTCGGCGTGGCGATGTAGACAATATCGATGCCGGGCGTGGCGAGCAGCACTTCAAGCGATGTGACGCCGATTATGCCAGCATCGCCAGCGGCCGCGGCAAAGGCTGCGGCGCGCGCAGGCTCGCGGGACATCACCGCCACGAGCCGTGCGTCGCTGGCTGATTTCAGCGCAGCCGCAAAACCGCGAGCAATCTTGCCGCTGCCGATGATCGCCCAGCCGATGGATTTGGTCATGCGAGATGGCCCGCCAGTCGCTTGCACTGCTTATCCTCGCCCTGCTCTGCCGCAGGAGGCAGGCCGCCGCAACCCTTGAGCCAGTTTGCGGTTAAGCCCGGCAGGGTTTTAGCTGGCGCAGCAATTCGGCTTTCGATGCTGGACAAGCTCCGCGCAAGCCGCTAGACACCGCCCGTTCCGCGATGCACCGACCAACCGGTGCTGAGGCCCATGTTCGCAAGATCAGGCCGCCGGCGCGCCCAGGTAGCTCAGTTGGTAGAGCATGCGACTGAAAATCGCAGTGTCACTGGTTCGATTCCAGTCCTGGGCACCATTTTTCCAATAATATCAATACGTTGTCGGCGCCCTTGCGTTTGCGGTTCTTTCTCAGGTGCACCCCTCACATCGTTGCGCCGATCTGCCACGGCACGAACTCAGCATCACCATAGCCAAGCTGCTCGGATTTCGATTTCTCGCCGGAGGCGATGGCGAGGAGGCGCTCGAAGATTTCCTGGCCCTTGTCCGCGATGCTGACACCATCGAGAATATCGCCGCAGTTGATGTCCATGTCGTCAGTCATGCGGTTGTAGATCTCGGTGTTGGTGGCGAGCTTGATCGAGGGCGTCGGCTTGCAGCCATAGGCGGAGCCGCGGCCCGTGGTGAAGGCGAGCAGATTCGCCCCGCCCGCGACCTGCCCCGTGGCGGCTACGGGGTCATAGCCGGGCGTGTCCATATAGACGAAGCCCTTGTCGGTGACGGGCTCGGCATAGCGATAGACGGCGTTCAGCGTCGTGGTGCCGCCCTTGGCGGCTGCGCCCAGCGATTTTTCCAGAATGGTGGTGAGGCCGCCGGCCTTGTTGCCGGGGGAGGGGTTGTTGTTCATGCTCATCTGATTGCGGGCGGTATAGTCCTCCCACCAGCGGATGATCTCGACCAGCTTTTCGCCTGTGGCGACGTTGCGCGCGCGGCGCGTGAGCAGATGCTCCGCGCCATAGATTTCAGGCGTCTCGGAGAGGATGGCCGTGCCGCCATGGCGCACGAGAATGTCCACCGCAGCGCCCAGCGCGACATTGGCCGTGATGCCGGAATAACCATCCGAGCCGCCGCATTGCAGCGCGAGCATCAGCTCGCTGGCTGGCGCAGATTCGCGCCGCACCTTGTTGGCGCTTGGCAGCATTGATCGGATCGCTTCGACGCCGGCGGCGACGGTCTTCTTCGTGCCGCCGGTTTCCTGAATGGTCATGGAGCGGAAGCTGTCGCCCTCAACAATGCCATAGGCTTCCTTGAACCGCCCGATCTGGAAGGCCTCGCAGCCCAGCCCTACGAGAATTGATGCGCCCATGTTGGGGTTGCCGGCATAACCCCAGGTGGTGCGCTTCAGGGCCTCGATGGACTCGCCCTTGTCGGTGATGCCGCAGCCGGTGGAATGCACCAGCGGGATCACGCCATCGATGTTGGGATAATCGGCAAGGATGCCGGAACGGTTGATTTCTTCGGCGATGAATTTGGCGACCGAGGCCGAGCAGTTCACGGATGTGAGGATGCCCACGTAATTGCGTGTGCCCACCTTGCCATTGGCGCGGCGATAGCCTTGGAAAACCGCTTGGCTGCCGATGGGCAGCACATCCGGCTCTGCGCCATCTTCGGCATGGCGATAGTCGCGCGCAAAGGCGGCAAAGGAGCAATTGTGCTCATGCACCCATTCACCGGGTGCGATGCTTGCGCTCGCAAAGCCGATGATCTGGCCGAATTTGCGCACGGCCTCGCCTGTGGGAATTGTGCGCACACAAAGCTTGTGGCCGCGCGGGATGCGCTGGCTGGCGCGCACGCCTTCCGCCATGAAGCCCTCGGGGAGCGTATCAACCGCGATCAGCACATTGTCATCGCCATGCAGGCGCAAGGAGCGCGGCGTGGCGGAAGGAGGCGTGTGCAGGTTCATGGATATTCCTCCCTTCAGGGCATCTCAGGCGAGCGGCAGATTGTGGGTTTGTGCGAGCGCCGTCATCACCCCGCGTATTTCGGCAAGACCGCGCAGGCGGCCAATCAGTGGGTATCCCGGATGTGTCGCCCGCCCGATGTCATCGGCGATCTCATGGCCATGATCAGGCCGGAAGGGGATGCGCCAGTCAGCCTCGCCTGCCATGCGGCGGCGGTTCTGCTCTGTGAGCAATATGCGCACCACACTCACCATATCGGTGTCGCCGCCAAGGTGCTCAGCCTCCATGAAGGAGCCATCTGGCTCGCGTGAGGTGTTGCGCAGATGCGCGAAATGAATGTGGTGGGCAAAGCGCTGAGCCAAGGCCGGCACATCATT
>JBOFIL010000471.1:0-2581 GCA_051650165.1 Allobosea sp. | reverse complement strand
CGTTCCGTGCGCTGGGTGGCCAGTTGGCAGAGAGCCTGCGCTATGGTGAGAACCCGCACCAATGGGCGGCCTTCTACCGCACACCCGAAAGCCGCGCCGGCGTCGCCACTGCGCGCCAGCTCCAGGGCAAGCAGCTCTCCTACAACAACATCAATGACACGGACGCAGCGTTTGAATGCGTGGCGGAGTTCGCAGGCGAAGCCGGCCCGGCCTGTGTCATCGTCAAACACGCCAACCCTTGCGGCGTCGCGACCGGAGCCTCACTCGCACAGGCCTATGAAAAGGCGCTTTCCTGCGATCCGGTTTCGGCCTTCGGCGGCATTGTCGCACTGAACCACACACTCGATGCCGAAGCCGCCCGGCGTATCGTCGAGATTTTCACTGAGGTGATTATCGCGCCTGATGCCACCGAGGAGGCCATTGCTATCATCGCGGCCAAGAAGAACCTGCGCCTGCTGGTGACTGGCGGCCTGCCGAACCCGCGCAGCCCCGGCCTGACATTGCGCACCGTGGCTGGTGGTTTCCTTGCCCAATCGCGCGACAACGCGAATGTCGATGACATGGAGCTGAAGGTGGTGACGAAGCGTGCGCCAAACGCGCAGGAGCTGGCGGACCTTCGCTTTGCCTTCCGCGTCGCCAAGCATGTGAAGTCCAACGCGATTGTCTACGCCAAAGCGGGCGCCACCGTGGGCATCGGTGCTGGCCAGATGAGCCGGGTGGACTCCTCGCGCATTGCCGCATGGAAAGCGGCAGAAGCGGCGAAGGCTGCTGGCTTAAATGAGAGCCTCGCCATTGGCTCGGTGGTGGCGTCAGACGCCTTCTTCCCCTTCGCGGATGGTTTGCTGGCTGCGGCGGAAGCGGGCGCAACGGCCATTATCCAGCCCGGCGGCTCGATGCGCGACAATGAGGTGATTGCCGCCGCCGACGAGAAGGGCCTCGCCATGGTCTTCACCGCGCACCGACACTTCCGGCACTGAGAGGCTTTACGCTCTCCTCACCCCCGCCAGCAACCAGGCACCGACGGCGAAAAAGACGATCAGCACCGCCGGCCCCGCCGCCTGGCTGTCTGTGATGTCGGTGGCGAATGCGACCAGCAATGTGCCCATGAAGGAGGTCACCTTGCCCGACAAGGCAAAGAGGCCGAAGCAGGAGCCGATCTTGTCTGGCGGGGCAAGGCGCACCAGCAGCGAGCGCGAGGCCGCCTGCATCGGCCCGGCGACCAAGCCGATGATCAGCCCAAACCCGAGAAACACCTTCTCCGGCAAGCTGCCGAACAGCCCATCACCCGGCTGCGGCCCGGCCGCTGTCACAATGAAAAACACATGATTGCGACCCACCGAGAGAATACCGACGCAGGTCAGCGCCAGCATGGCAATCGAGACCAGCACCACGGGCTTTGAGCCGATGGCATCATCAAGCCGCCCGCCGACGAGCGCACCGACCGTGCCGGCAAGCGCCAGCAATATGCCGAACACGCCCAGCTCCGTCGCCTGCCAGCCAAAGACGCCTGCGCCATAGATGCCGCCAAAGGCGAACAGCGCCACCAGCCCATCCTGATAGATCATGTTGGCAATCAGGAAGCGGCGAATGCCGGGCGCATCCTTCAGCTCATGCACCATGGCGATGAAGCGCCCGATGGCCCCACGCGCCGCCTCCCGGATGCCAACACCCGTTTTTACAACATCCGGCGTCAGCCAAAACATCGGCAGCGCAAACAGCATGAACCACAACGCTGTAAATGGCCCAGCTGCACGGTCCCCTTCACGCATCGCCGGATCAAGCCCGAAGATGGGGGCAAGGCCGAGCATCGTCTTACCCGTTTCAGCAGGTGCGATCATCAGCGCCAGCATGACCACCAGCGATGCAATGCCGCCAAGATAGCCCAGCGCCCAGCCCGCGCCCGAGAGGCGGCCAATGCGCGAGGGCGGCACCAGGCTCGGCATCATCGCGTTATTGAACACGGTGGCGCATTCAGAGCCGATGGTGGCGATGATATAGCCCGTGAGCGCAATCGGGATGGCAGCCGGGTGGCCGGGCCTCGCAAACCACATCATGGCCGAGCCGGCGACAAGCAAAAGACCAAAGCCTGCGATCCAGGGTTTGCGCGGGCCGACGCGATCAGCAATGCCGCCCATCACGGGCGAGATCAGCGCAATCAGGAAACCGGCAAAGCCAGCCGCATAGCCCCAGAGCGCCTGCCCATCAGCCGGATTGGAGGCCAAGGCTGTGGCGAAGAAAGGCGCGAAAATGAAGGCATTTATCAGCGTGAAATAGGGTTGTGTGGCCCAATCAAAGAACATCCAGGCTGTGACCGCCCGGCGCGGCGGATATTGCGCCGGCTCATCGCCTTGCCCCATGATGCGTCTCCTGCTGCGGCGGCTTTGCCCACCGTTCTGTTGGCAGCAGCCTACATGAGTCAGCGTTATTGCAAAGTCGTATCTGGATCATTGCCCGAGCGCGCAAGCTCGATCTGGGTAATGGCAATCATCACTTCGGTGCGGGTCTTGAGATCATGCGCCTCCAGCAGCGCCTGCTTCTCGCGCGGGCCGAAGGGCGACATCATGGCCAGCGCGTTGACCAG
>JBOFIL010000470.1:0-2998 GCA_051650165.1 Allobosea sp. | reverse complement strand
AAGACCGCCAAGGAGGCGATCGAGGGCGCCTTGCTGGAGACTGCCGGCGAGGCCTGATCTTTCCTCAAGCCAACGTATCGCCTATGGCCATGGAGACATATCTGCCATGAAGGGCGAGACATGAGTGATTTATCATGAGTGATTTGCCGCGATCCCTGATCCTGATCGGTGCTGGCAAAATGGGCGGCGCGATGCTGGATGGCTGGCTCGCCACCGGCATGAACCCGCGCGGCGTGACCATCCTCGATCCGCACCCGTCGCCGGATGCGTCCTCAACTGCGCGCGCCCACGGCATGCAGCTCAACCCGCCGATAACCCATGTGCCGGAAGCTGCTGCCATCGTGCTGGCGATCAAGCCGCAAATGCTGGATGCCGCCGCGCCGCTCTTGAAGCATCTCACCAAGCCCGGCGCGCTGATCATCTCCATTCTGGCCGGCAAGACGGTGGCCGATGTGTCCGGGCGGGTGAACGGGCATCGCGCTATTGTGCGGGCCATGCCCAATCTGCCCGCTTCCGTGCGGCGCGGCGTGACAGCGGCCTGTGCTGACGCGGCCTGCACGCCGGGGCAGATCGGGATGGCTGATGCGCTGCTCAAGGGCATCGGCAAGGTCGAGTGGATTTCTGATGAAAGCCTGATCGATGCAGTGACGGCGGTGTCGGGCTCAGGCCCCGCCTATGTGTTTCACATGGTCGAGGCGCTGGCAGAGGCGGGCCGCGCAGCAGGCTTGCCATCAGATTTGGCCGAGCGGCTGGCGCGCGCCACCATTGAGGGCGCGGGTGAACTTCTCCACAAATCCGATATACCGCCGGGTGTGCTGCGCCAGAATGTGACCTCGCCGGGTGGCACAACCGCCGCTGCGCTTGAGGTGTTGATGGCAGACAATGGCCTCACGCCCCTGATGCGCCGCACCGTGGCCGCCGCCAAGCGCCGCGCGGAGGAGCTTTCCGGCTGAAGGCTACTTGGCTGCGACAGATAAACCTCTCCCTTGACCTTCCGCTTCGGCGCAGAACACCTATGTTCGGATGACAAGGAATTCCCACAAGGAGGTTTCCGCCATGGCCCGCAAAACCACTGCCTCAACTGAAGCCCGGCCCATCGATCCGCGTCGCACTGCCATCGAGGCGCTCATGCGCCTGTCCGCGACACGTGGCTGGGATGGCATCGAGCTTGGCGAAATCGCAACTGAAGCTGATATGGACCTGAAACAGCTGCGCGGGCTGTTCCCCTCCAAGGGCGCGATGCTGGCCGGGTTTGCCCGCATGATCGATGATGAGCTGCTCAGCCAGCCCGCCGACGAGATGCATGATGAGCCGCTGCGTGAGCGTCTGTTTGACGTGATGATACGCCGGCTTGATGCGCTTGGCCCTTACCGCGCCGGCCTTGCCCGCATTGTGCCAGCTGTGAAGCGCAACCCGGCTGAGTTGGCCGCCATGAACGGCGTCGCGCTTAATTCATGGCGCTACATGCTCGCCAGCGCCAATATCCCCACCGCCGATGCGCTGGGTTTGGTGCGGCTGCAAGGCACGGTGCTGGTGTTCTCGCGCGTGCTGGATGTCTGGCTGCATGATGAGGATGCCGGCCAGGCAAAGACGCTCGCTGCGCTTGACCGCGAGTTGACCCTGGCCGGTAAGATCATGGGCGGCGTCGAGAACCTCCACAAGATGACCGCACCCTTGCGCGGGCTTGCCAGCGCCTTGTGCCGCGCTGGCGATCGCAGCACCCGCCGGCGTGAGCGCGCGGATGGTGCGGGTCCGGATGAGGCGGCCGCCTGAAAATGTCTGCTGGAAACGAGGGGCATTCCGCCCCGATCAGCTTTGATGACTTCCTGAAGGTCGACATCCGTGTCGGCACCATCACGGCTGTCGAGGCCTTCCCAGAGGCGCGCAAACCAGCCTACAAGCTCACCATAGATTTCGGGCCGGAGATTGGCGTGAAGCGCTCTTCGGCTCAGATCACAGCGCATTATACGCCTGAAGAGCTGCTCGGGCGGCAGGTGATGGCGGTGGTGAATTTCCCGCCGCGCCAGATCGGCAAGTTCATGTCGCAGGTGCTGACGCTGGGTGTGCCGGATGCGGGCGGCGAGGTGGTGCTGCTGCAACCCACGCAGATTGTGCCGAATGGCGGGCGCATGTACTGAGCGACATGATCCGCGGCCTGATTCCATTCTTCGATATTGCCGTGGCCATTGCCGCGCTGACATCCGCATTCTTCTGGGTGAAGGCAAGCCGGCTGTCATTCCGCCGTATTGATAGGGGTGATGTCCTCGACGCCGCCGACATCAACCGGATTGTGACCTCGCTCAACCGCTCGCAAATCCTGAATGGGCGCGCCGCATTGGCGACAGGGGTCGCAGCGGCGCTTGCGGCCATCCGCTTCACGCTTGATCTGTCAGGCCGCTAAGCCGCGTTATACTGGCAATCGCACCGTGGCGCGCAGGCCGCCTGCGGGGCTGTCGCTCAGGATGATGTCGCCGCCATGTGCGCGGGCAATGTCCCTCGCGATGGCAAGGCCAAGGCCGGTGCCGCCCTCGTCGACATTGCGCGCCTCATCAAGGCGCACGAAGGGCTTGAACACCTCCTCGCGCTGCTCGGGTGCGATGCCTGGCCCGTCATCATCCACCATCACGATGAGATAGCGCGCATCATGCGTGGCGCTGATGGCGATGCGGTCGCCGTGGCGAGCGGCATTGGAGACAAGGTTCGTCAGCAGGCGCCGGATGGCGTCGGCCCGCACCACCACCACCGGGTCACCATGGATGGTCAGCTCCGTGGCATGGCCTTGGCGTTCGGCATCGAGCTTCAGCTCTTCCAGCAGCGCGCGGATATCGGTGGGCACAGCCGCCTCGGCAGCCTCGTTGCGGGCAAAGGCGAGATAAGCTTCCAGCATGCGGCCCATCTCATCAACATCCTTCTCCAGCGCCTCGACCTCCGGCGTGCGCTCGATCAGCGCCAGCGAGAGGCGGAAGCGCGTGAGGATGGTGCGCAGATCATGGCTGAC
>JBOFIL010000469.1:0-8042 GCA_051650165.1 Allobosea sp. | reverse complement strand
AGAGCCGGCTATGAGGTGAAGACAACCGGCCAAGCCGCAACGCTCTGGACATGGGCAGCCGAGGGGCAGGGCGATCTGATCATAACCGATGTGGTGATGCCGGATGGCAACGCATTTGACCTGCTGCCACGCATCAAGCGCGTGCGACCTGATGTGCCGATCATCGTGATGAGTGCGCAAAACACCTTCATGACCGCCATCCGCGCCTCTGAGCGCGGGGCATATGAATACCTGCCAAAGCCGTTTGACCTGAAAGAACTGGTCGGCATTGTCGGGCGTGCGCTCTCTCGCAGCCCCACCGAAACGCCGCCTGCCGGGTTGCTGGCAGAGCCGGAAGATCTGCCATTGGTGGGGCGCTCTGCTGCCATGCAGGATGTCTATCGCGCGCTGGCGCGGCTGATGACCATTGATCTGACCGTGATGATCACGGGCGAATCCGGCACCGGCAAGGAGCTGGTGGCGCGCGCACTGCATGATTACGGCAAGCGTAAGAAGGGCCCGTTTGTTGCCATCAACATGGCGGCTATTCCCAAAGACCTGATCGAATCCGAACTCTTCGGCCATGAAAAGGGAGCATTCACAGGCGCGCTCCAGCGCTCGACCGGGCGCTTCGAGCAAGCGGAAGGCGGCACGCTCTTCCTCGATGAAATCGGCGACATGCCGATGGAGGCACAGACACGGTTGCTGCGCGTGCTTCAGCAGGGTGAATACACCACCGTAGGCGGGCGCACGCCGATCAAGACCAATGTGCGCATCATTGCAGCGACCCACAAGGATTTGCGCATCCTCATCCAGCAGGGGCTGTTCCGCGAGGATCTGTTCTTCCGGCTGAATGTGGTGCCTATCCGGCTGCCATCCTTGCGCGAGCGGGTCGAGGACATCCCCGATCTGCTGCGGCATTTCTTCGCCATGGTCGAGCGCGAGGGGCTGCCACGCAAGCAGATCGATGTGGAAGGCATGGATGCGCTGAAGCGCTATCGCTGGCCGGGCAATGTGCGCGAGCTGGAAAACCTCGTTCGGCGCCTGGCTGCGCTCTATCCGCAGGACACGATCAACGCCGCCATCATCCAGGCCGAGCTTCAGCCTAGCCAGAGCATGACGCCATCGGCGCAAGCCCCCATGGCTGACAGGCCAGATACGCTCTCCGCCGCGATGGAGCGGCATATGTCGACCTATTTCGAGGGGTTCGGCGCTGGCCTGCCGCCGCCGGGGCTCTATCACCGCATCCTGCGCGAGGTTGAGCCGCCCTTGATCGTGGCGGCACTGGCAGCCACGCGTGGCAACCAGATCAAGGCCGCTGAAATGCTCGGCCTCAACCGCAACACCTTGCGCAAGAAAATCCGCGAGCTTGATCTGCCGGTCATCCGTAATCCGCGGTGACGTCCCCCGCCGGATGGCTGTGTGCGATGGCCTTTCTGCAAGCGTCGCCATGACCGCCGCCATCACATTGTCGCATTTTGACAACACCGTTGCCCGCGTGCATCAGATGCGTCCTGCGAGGCAGTGAGTCCTGCACGTCCCGCACATCTGAGCCTGTCCTTTCACCTTGTGTGAAAGGCATTGGCCAACTGGGGAAGCATGGTTTGAGCGGCGGTTACATGAGGCAGGATTATCTGCGCCCGCGCCGGCTCTCGGTGATCATTGGCGGCGTGACGGTTTTCCTCGCGCTATGCTCTGCCCTGGTGACATTCCTTGTGCTGGCTGGTGCGACGCCGATTGTGCCGGTGCATCAGGTGGTTGTCGGCGTTTTCGTGGTCAACGCCATTCTGGTGCTGGTGTTGATCGGCGTGGTTGCCGTCGAAGGGATCAGTCTTTTTCGGGCTCGCCGGGCTGGTGCGGCGGCGGCTGGCCTGCATTTTCGCATTGTCGGCCTGTTCAGCTTCGTTGCGGCGCTGCCTGCTGTGCTTGTGGCCATTGTGGCGACCATCACCATCGAGCGCGGGCTCGAACCCTGGTTCTCGGACCGGATGCGGGATGCGATTTTTCGCTCGGTTGAGCTGGCGGATGCCTATGCCACGGCACAATGTCGCTCGCTGGGGCGCGAAATCCGGCTGATGGGGGATGACCTGTCGCGCGTTCGCCCGGCGTTCGATGCCGAGCGGCAATGGTTTGATGGCTTCCTGACCGCGCGGGCCTCAGCGCTGGGCCTGCCGGTCGTCAAGCTACTCAAATCGGATGGCGAAACGCTGGCGCGGGCCAAGATTGATGTTCTGACCAATGTGCCAGCTCTCGACAAGGATGCCTATGATGATGCGGCGCAATCGGCTGATCCGATCTGCATTGTGCCGCGCGAGGGGCGCGTTTTCGGCGCACTGATGAGGCTGCCAGCCTATCCAGACGTCTACCTGCATGTGGCGCGCGAGGTGGATGCGCTGGCAACCGAGTCGCCGGCGCTCGCGCGCAATGCAGCCGTCGAATACCTGGCGATCGATGCCAAGCGGAAGGGCGTGCAGGTCGCGTTCGCCTCGATGTATGGGCTGATTGCGATGATCCTGCTCCTCTCCGCCATTTGGCTGGGCCTGAGCTTTGCCAATCAGCTGGTCGCCCCTATCCGCCGGATGATCCACGCCACGGATCAGGTCGCGAGCGGCAATTTCTATGTGCAGGTGCCAGTGCGCCGCTCAGAGGGCGACCTTGGCCATCTCAGCTCGACCTTCAACAAGATGACTGCAGAGCTGCGCCAGCAACGAGACAGCCTGGTCAACGCCAATGACCAGATTGATCGCCGCAGGCGCTTCTCCGAAATGGTGCTCTCTGGCGTTTCATCGGGCGTGCTCAGCATCGACAAGGATGGTCGCATGACTTTGCTCAACCGCTCAGCCGAGCGGCTTCTGAGCGTCAGCGGCAGCCAGTTTGGCAAGCCATTGGCGGAGCTGGCACCTGAGCTGGGCGAGCTGTTGGGTGAGGCGCTCTCGGGGCGGCACAGGCAGGTTCAGGGGCAGATTGCGCTCTCGCGCGGCAACCAGGAGCGCTTGCTGAATGTGCGCATGGCGCAGGAGGTCGAGGGAGGCGGGCAGGGCGTCATCATCACGCTGGATGACATCTCCGAGCTGGTGTCAGCACAGCGCACAGCTGCCTGGGCTGATGTTGCGCGCCGTATTGCCCATGAAATCAAGAACCCTCTGACGCCGATCCAGCTCTCCGCCGAGCGCCTGAAGCGTCGTTTCGGGCGGCTGTTGTCAGATGCGACGCCCGACGACAAGGCTGTGTTCGCGCAATGTACGGATACAATCATCCGGCAGGTGGATGACATCCGCCAGATGGTGGATGAGTTCTCATCCTTCGCGCGGATGCCGAAGCCGCAGCCAGAGCGCGAAAATCTGGCCGAGACAGTGCAGCAGATCGTGTTCCTGATGCGCATGGGCCACCCCGATGTTGAGATCATCAGCCGCCTTGGCGAAGGTGATGTACCTGCGCTGTTCGACCGGCGGCTGATCTCGCAGGCGCTGACCAACATCATCAAGAACGCCTCGGAGGCGATCGCTGCCGTGCCGGCCGAGGAGCGCGGGCAAGGCGTGATCGAGGTGGACCTGCGCCAGGAGGCTGGCGGCATTCTCGCCATCGAGATCACGGATAATGGCAAGGGCCTGCCCAAGGACCAACGCCAGCGTTTGCTGGAGCCCTACATGACGACGCGCGAGGGCGGCACAGGGCTTGGCCTCGCCATTGTGGGCAAGATTCTCGAAGACCATGGCGGCGGCATCGAGCTGCTCGACCGGCGCGACGATCGCTCGAAGCGCGGTGCCTGTGTGCGGCTCTGGTTCCCGGCTGAAGGCGCCGAGGCCACAAAAGCGCCTCAGGAGGTGCCGCGAGAGCGCTCACCTGAGACGGCCAACGCGAAAGCAAGACAAGTGATAGCAAAAACCGGTGAAACAGCATGAGCGCCGATATTCTGGTAGTTGATGATGAGAATGACATCCGCGAGCTTGTCGCCGGCATTCTCAGCGATGAGGGCCACCGCACCCGCACAGCCGGCAGCGCAGATGATGCACTGGCAGCTGTTGCCGCGCGACGGCCAAACCTCGTCTTTCTCGACATATGGCTGCAGGGCAGCCATCTCGACGGGCTTCAGGTGCTCGATCAGATCAAGGAGCAGCACCCCGATCTGCCCGTGGTGATGATCTCAGGCCATGGCAACATCGAGACCGCTGTTTCTGCCATACGTCGCGGGGCGTATGATTTCATCGAGAAGCCATTCAAGGCCGACAGGCTGGTGCTGGTGGCAGATCGTGCGCTTGAGGCCTCGCGGCTGAAGCGCGAAATCCGTGATCTGAAAAGCCGGAGCGTCGAGGCCAGCCGCATCATCGGCCAGTCCACCGCCGTCAACCAGCTGCGTCAGACCGTTGAACGTGTCGCACCGACCAATGCGCGCGTGATGATCACGGGTGCGCCCGGCTCCGGCAAGGAACTGGCAGCGCGCACGCTGCATGCCCTGTCGTCGCGGGCATCCGGGCCTTTCGTGGTGCTGAATGCGGCCATGATCATGCCGGCGACCATGGAAGAGGAGCTGTTTGGCACAGAGGCGGGCGAGGGGCGCTCGCGGCGCGTTGGCGCGCTGGAAGAGGCGCATGGCGGCACGCTCTATCTCGATGAAGTGGCCGATATGCCCAAGGAGACGCAAGGCAAAATCCTGCGTGTTCTGGTGGACCAGAATTTCCAGCGCGTGGGCGGCTCCAACCGCGTGCATGTCGATGTGCGGATCATTTCATCAAGCTCACGCGAGCTGGGCACCGAGATCACGGAGGGGCGCTTCCGCGAGGATCTGTTTCATCGGCTGAATGTGGTCCCGATCCGGGTGCCGGGCTTGTCTGAGCGGCGCGATGATGTGCCGCATCTGATCGAGTATTTCATGGAGCAGTTGTCGCAAACAGCCGGAATGCCCAAACGCTCCATTGCCGCCGATGCCATGGCCATCCTGCAATCGCATGAGTGGCCGGGCAATATCCGCGAACTGCGCAACAATGTTGAGCGGCTGATGATCCTGGCGAAGGGCGATCCTGAATCAGAGGTCACGATCGATATGCTGCCGCCTGAGGTAGGCGCGCTGGTGCCGACAACCCCATCAGGCGGGGGCGGCGAGAGGCTGCTGGGCATGGCCTTGCGCGAGGCGCGCGAGGCGTTTGAGCGCGAGTATCTCATGGCGCAGATCGCGCGCTTCTCGGGGAATATCTCACGCACAGCCGAGTTCATCGGCATGGAAAGATCGGCCTTGCACCGCAAGCTCAAATCGCTGGGAGTCGGATAGACGTAAAAGTAATTTTATTTCGCGAATGCGGGCAGTCGCGACTTTTGTTCATGCCGCTAGGTTATTTTGTCACTTGCAACCACGCGTCGTTTCACCATCTTATGAGTGCACTGCAGGCAAGGCATGATCCAGGCCGCATGAAAAACGGAGCAAAAGCTCCCAAGAGGTGTTAGATGGCGGGCGAACGCACACAAAATCTGCAGGATACCTTTCTGAATCATCTCAGGAAGAATAAGGTTCCTCTCACCATATTCCTGGTCAACGGGGTCAAATTGCAGGGTGTTGTCACCTGGTTTGACAATTTTTGTGTGTTGCTCCGCCGTGATGGGCATTCACAGCTTGTTTATAAGCACGCCATCTCGACCATAATGCCCGGCGCGCCGATCCAGCTCTTCGAGGGGTTGGAAGAGCCCGAGAAGTGAGCTTCAACGAACGCGCGCGCAAAGGCCCGGGTGCCCCCAAATCCGACAAGGATATTGAGCGCGAAATAGCGGCTGGAACGCGTACACTTGTTCTTGGTCCCTACCTCACGAAGCGCGGCGTGAAAGCTGCTGCCGTATTTTCACGCACGCCGGATGCTCGGCTGGCTGAGGCCGTGGGACTGGCCGCGGCCATCGAGCTTGACGTCGTTGGCGCGGAGCTTGTCTCGCTCGCAGCCCCGCGCCCCGCGACGTATCTTGGCAAAGGCAAGGTCGAGGAATTCACGGCGCGTATTCAGGCCGATGAAATCGCGTTGGTCGTGGTCGATGCGCCCTTGACCCCCGTGCAGCAGCGCAACCTTGAAAAGGCGTGGTCCTGCAAGGTGATCGACCGCACGGGGTTGATCCTCGATATTTTCGGCAGCCGCGCCCAGACGCGGGAGGGCGTGCTGCAAGTCGAGCTTGCGCATCTGGCCTATCAGAAATCCCGCCTCGTGCGGTCATGGACCCACCTTGAGCGCCAGCGCGGCGGCTTCGGCTTTCTGGGCGGGCCGGGCGAAACCCAGATCGAGGCCGACAGACGGCTCATTCAGGACCGCATGATCCGGATCGAGCGCGAATTGGAAGAGGTCAAGCGCACACGCGGGCTGCACCGCGCCAGCCGCAAGCGCGTGCCGTATCCGATTGTGGCGCTGGTGGGATACACCAATGCCGGCAAATCGACGCTGTTCAACCGCCTGACGCGCGCCGAGGTGCTGGCCGCTGACATGCTGTTTGCGACGCTCGACCCGACAGCACGGGCCGTGAAGCTGCCGCAGGGCGCAACCGTGATGCTTTCCGACACTGTGGGCTTCATCTCGGAATTGCCGACGCAGCTGATCGCGGCTTTTCGCGCCACACTTGAGGATGCCATCGAGGCGGATCTCATCCTGCATGTGCGCGATCTGGCGCATGAGGATACGGAAGCGCAGGCCGAAGATGTTGTCGCAGTGCTCGAAAGCCTGGGTGTTGCCGGGCCAAAACTCCCCAAGCCGGGGCAGGCAGCGGGCAAGCCGGTGATTGAGGTGTGGAACAAGGCGGATTTGCTGGCGCCTGCAGACCGCGAGCGTCACGCAGGCCTTGCGGAGCATCGCACAGAGCCCGAGCGTGCCGTGCTGGTCTCGGCATTAACTGGCGAAGGGATCGAGGCGCTGCGCTCGCGCATTGAGGCGCTTGTCACGGCTGAGATGAAGCAGATCAAGGTCGCGGTGCCGGCTGATGATGGCGAGGGGCTGGCCTGGCTTTACCGGCAAGGGGATGTGCTGGCACGGCGCGCGCGCAAGGATGGCACCACTGTTATTTCATTGCGGGCGAACGCGGACAGAATTCCTAAAATAGCGAGCCGCTTCAAACTCTTGAAATGATTGAATACACTGCCGCAGCTTCAACTGCCATTTGTGAGGGATGACCTTCTGCGCAAGAGCATGGCCCAGCTGCGCAGATCGAAAATTACCTTCACGGTTGCCACAAGCACAAGAGCGCAGAATGCGGCTTTTGACAAAGGCCCCATCGTTCCCTCGACAAGCAATGCATGCACCACGCTGCCGATCACGATCACCAGCGCAAGCGCTGTGTGAGCGATGCGCCAGACTCTTGGCCCCAGGCGCAGCGGGCCACGTATGCTTGCCAGCAGCGCGGCGGCGAAGGCCGCCCACATGGCAACAACGCCCCAAACGGAAAACGGCGTAGGCGAGTCGAACAGCAGCGCATCGATCACATCCGGCGCACTGGTCAGCCAGAGCCCGCCGACATGGGCAATGATCATCATGACCAGCGCAGCGCCAACCCAGCGATGCACCTGTCGGCCGCGCCGCGCACGCAGGCCGGGCAGGTATCCGCCGGCCAACAAAGGCTGCAACAACATGAGCGCCAGCGCAGCCATGCCAGCGAAGCCAGAGGCAATGTAAACCGGTGTGCGCCAAGCGAGCAGGGGGCTTGTGGCTGCGACGGCGATTGGCGCAGCGACAGCCACACCGATCGCGGCCCATATCAGCACAGATCGGGCTGAAACCACGGCACTCAGGCAGGTTGCAGCACGAAATGGGCGCTGAGGCTCGTGTCGCGCGCACTCGGCATGATCGGGCGCAGGAACACGGTCTTGAACGCCTCGCCCTCATAGGCCAGATGCCCATGCGGTTGGCCGAATGTCGGCACAATCTGCGGCATTTCCAAGCGGAACACGCCGTCCGCGCCTGTCAGGGTCGCGCCATGGCTTTGCGGCTCATCCTCACGGCCTTCCGTGGTGTGCGCCCAGATCTGAATGCGAATGCCGGAGAGCGGCGCGCCATCGCCGGCGCGGCGCACGGTGCCGCTCATCCAGAACCCGCCGCCGCCAATGC
>JBOFIL010000468.1:0-1176 GCA_051650165.1 Allobosea sp. | reverse complement strand
ACCGGCCCGCCGCGCGCACCACGCGCAACGCTGACCGGAAACCGCACCTCATGGAATGCGTCCGCCATTCTGCTCACCCTTGTCTGGAAAACCCTGTCTGAGAGCCTTGCCGCTCAATCCGGAAAATCAGCCATCAGCTCATCGAGCCTAGTGCCATCCATCCCTTGGCTGGCTTTGCGCCCCAGCCGTCCTGAAATGGCCAGCTCGACCTCGCGCGGGGTGGCGGCCCAGGCCGCTTGCGGTGGCCAGCCAAGCACACCCATCAGGAAGCCCATCACCTCCTCCCAGGGGAAGGCCGATGCCGGCGGCGAAGGCTGATGCTGCCGCGCGCGGCGAGAGGCTTTCAACCCGCTCTTCACCGGCGCGGCACGCGAGGGTTTGTGTCTTCCTCCGCTGCCTTCTCTTCCACGCCGAAGGCATGTCGCAGCAGGTCAAAGGCATGTTTTGCTGCCATGCTTGCGCCGCCCTCAATGCTCAGGTTTGCCAGCTCATCATCGCTGATGCTCGCACCAGCGCCGCGCAACCCCGCGCCCACCACGCGGATGATGTCGCGCGAGGCCAGACGCCCTGAAGCGAAGCGCTCGCCCAGCGCCATGATGTCATCCACTGCGAAGGCCTGCTCCAGCTCGGCCAATGCACCCAGCGTCAGCACAAGCGTGCGCCTTTCCCCGCCAATCACCGCCTCGATTTCACCTCGTCTTGCATTTATTGAAGAATTTGCATTTGCCATGATGCACCTCACGCCGCCACGAAGGTGAGTTCGCCGGCGGAATCGAGCGACATCTCGAAGGTCACCTCGCCATCATGCTCGCCGCGATATTCCAGCGTCGAAACCTGGAATGGCCCTTCGATGGTGCCGAAGTTCGGCACGATCACCTGCCAGTTGCGGATCGCGCCTTCGAACACGATCTCTCGCACCAGCGCATCGGAGGCATCATCGCGAAATACACCTGATCCGGTGATGGCAGCGCGGCGCACGCCGGCCCCTGCCAGCAGCTCGCGCCAGCGCCCGGCGGACTCGGCATGGGTCACATCCACAGCCTCGGCGTTGAACGACATCTGCCGGGTGCGAAGCCCCGCGACAGTCACGAATGTGCCCGCACTATTGGCGAGCTTGAGCAGCAGATCCTTGCCTTTCTGGGCGGGCATCGGAACATCTCCATTTTGAAGGGAAAA
>JBOFIL010000467.1:0-7167 GCA_051650165.1 Allobosea sp. | reverse complement strand
AAATCCGCGCCGTGCTGGTGGGGCCAGGCCTGCCGGTTTGGTCGCTGGCATTTGCGGCGGATGGGCGCGAGCTGTTCTCGGGCGGCGCTGACCGGCTGGTGCGGCGCTGGAACGCACAGACCGGCGAGCATATCGGCGCGGTCAGCCCCCGCGCTGGCGAAAGCGTCATGGCGGGGCTTTCAGAAGAGCGCGGCGCGCAAGTTTTCCGCGCTTGTGCTGCTTGCCATACCCTCACCCCGCAGGATGGCAACCGCGCCGGTCCGACGCTGCATGGCGTGTTTGGCCGCAAGATCGGTACGGCGGCGGGCTATAATTTCTCGCCGGCGCTCACGAAAATGGAGATTGTCTGGAGCGCTGAGACGATTGCCCGTCTGTTCGAGATCGGCCCCAATGCCTATACGCCCGGCACCAAGATGCCGGAGCAGACGATCCCCTCCGCTGATGATCGCAAGGCGCTCGTGGAGTGGCTGGAGAAGGTGACGCGCTGAGGCTTATAGCCTTGCCGCCACCATGGCCCGCAGTGCCCGCAGATCCTTGACGAAAAGGCGGATGCCTTCCGAAAGCTTCTCGGTCGCCATGGCGTCTTCATTCAGCGCAAGGCGGAAATCCGCCTCCGCCAGTTTCAGGGAAAATGCTGGCGGCGGTGCAGGGCGCGCAGGGTCGAGCTGACGCGGCAAATCGCCTTGCGCAGCGGCGAGTTCATCCAGCAAGGCCGGCGAGATGGTCAGCCGGTCACAGCCTGCGAGTGCTTTGATCTCGCCGATGTTACGGAAGGATGCCCCCATCACCACGGTGGCGATTCCATGCGATTTGTAGAAGGCATGGATGGCACGCACGGACACAACGCCCGGGTCTGTCTCAGCCGTGTATGGCCCGCCGCCAGCCTTCACATGCCAATCGAGAATCCGCCCCACGAAGGGCGAGATCAGGAAGGCCTTTGCATCCGCCGCACCTGCCGCTTGCGCCAATGAGAACAGCAACGTCATGTTGCAATCAATGCCTTCGGCTTGCAGCACGCGGGCGGCCTGAAGCCCCTCCCATGTCGAGGCGATCTTGATCAGGATGCGCTCCCGCCCAAGCCCGCGCGCGGCATAGGCAGCGATGACCGCACGGGCCTTCGCGATGGTTGCGGCGGTATCGAAGGAAAGATCGGCATCGACTTCCGTGGAGACACGGCCTGGCACCAGCGCGGCAAGCTCTGCGCCAAATGCAATCGCCAGCCGGTCACATACGGCGGAAGCCACAGCGGCCTTGTCGCCCGATTGCATGCGGCCCCAGCCCAGCGCATCCTCGACGATGGGCGCAAAAGCTGGGTTCTCGACCGCTTTGAGGATCAGCGTCGGGTTGGTGGTGCAATCCACGGGTTTGAGCCGGCGCACTGCCTCGATGTCGCCTGTGTCGGCGACAATGGTGGTCATGGCGGCAAGCTGGTCGAGTTTGGAGGGCATGGCAGCGGGCCTCGTGAAGGATGAATGCGCTTCTAGCTGAGAGGGCGCAGGTGGCAACCTCCAGGTCATGCTCGGCCTTGTGCCGAGCATCCACGTCTTTCTCGTCGCTTTGCAAAACCGTGGATGGTCGGGACAAGCCCGACCATGACGCGCGGGGTGACTCTCAGTTCAGTGGATCATCGCCGCGTTCTTCACGCTCTCGCAGGTAGTCTTCCGATGTGCGGGGCTTGGGCCGCTGCGGGCTGGCATGCGGATCAAAGCTCTCATTGACCACAACCTCGACGCGGCAATCCTCGCACATCTGGATGACCGAGATGCGTTTGGCCTGTTCGCCGGAGAACATCCAATGCTTGTCCTTCAGCTTGGAGACGATGCGGTCAATGGTGCTCTTGGTACCGAAGGGCTTGGCGCAATTGATGCAGTGAAACGGCTCTTCCTGCTTCACGATGCGCCGGCCTGCCTCCCATGCGGCAAAATCGAGCTTGGGCTCCAGCGTGATCACCTTTTCCGGGCAGGTGGCGGCGCACAAGCCGCATTGCACGCACAGATCCTCCTGGAAGGTCAGCGTCGGCTTTTCCTTGTCATCACCCAATGCCGAGACCGGACAGGCCGCGACACAAGCCAGGCACAGCGTGCAGCCATCAACCTTGATGTCGAGCCCGCCAAAGGGCGAGAGCGCCGGCATGGGCACAACACTCACAGGCGCGGGAGCGGCCTTGTGCAGCTCAAGGATCGCGGATTTGAGCAAGGGCCGCCCTGAGCCCATCGGCATGAAGCGTGCGGGTTCTGCGATGGCTGTGCCGGCGGGAATGGCACGCAGCGCTGCGCCCAGCATATCCGGATCATCGACAGCGATGGTGGCAATGCGGGCTTCGCCATAGCCCAAAGCCGACGCCAGCGTGTTGGCATAATCCGAGGTGCGGTCCAGCGAAGCCACATCATGTTTGGGCTTGGCGCGTGACAGGAAGCGAATGGCACTCGCGCCAAAGCTCAGCGCAGCAGCGGCAAATTCGAGGCCCGTTTGCGTCACCTCATTAACACGCAGTGGCAGCACATTCGCCGGCAGGCCATCGCCGAAGCGCGCCAGCGCATCGATCAGCGCCTCGCCATGCTCGCCCTCATGGATGAGCAGCACGGGGCTTTGTCCGCCTGCCTGCGCGTAGGTGGTCAGCAGTGTGCGCATCCGTCGCATGAGCGCATCAGCTGGAGGCAGCGCGTAGGAGATGGCCCCTGTCGGGCAGACAGCCGCACAGGCCCCGCAGCCGGCGCAAATCTCGGCACTGACCGAGACATGATCGCCAAGCGGCGTGATCGCGCTAGTGGGGCACAGATCAAGGCAGCGCGTGCAGCCGGTTTTCTTGGAGCGCGAATGGGCGCACAGCCCCTCATCCAGCTTCACATAGCGCGGCTTGTCGAACTCGCCGACCAGCCCACGCGCGGTGGCTATGGCTGTCTCCACCGCTGCCTTGTTGGCCGGATCAGCGCGCAGATAACCGGCGCGCAGGTCATCCGCTGGGAACAGGGCTTTGCCGCCACTCAGATCCAGCAGGATGTCGCATTGCGAGGTCGCGCCATTGCGCGGCGTTTCCCAATCCATCGCGCGGCGCGAGGAGGCGCGGGCGAGCGCCATGTCATCCACATTCAGCGCGAATGCGCCCAGATGCCCGGTGGCGCGGGTGATGGTGCCGCGCACGATGGGGAAATCATTGGCGCGCGGTGGCGCAATATCGCCGGGCTTTGAAAGGATCACCGTGACATCCAGCTCGTCGGCGAGGCGCTGTCCGGCCTCAATAGCGGCTTCATCACGGCCATAGACAAGGATGACGCCGCGGCTGGTCAGCGTCACGAACGGCGTTGGCGGCATTGGCTCGGATGCGGCGGCCAGCAGTGCCGCCATCTTGGCGGAGAGGTTTGTTGCCTGGCGCTTGTCGGAGGCATCCTTTGACCAGCCGCCTGTCTCGCGCAAATTCGCGAAGGTAATCTCCCCGGCATGGTCCATATCGGCGGCGATCTCGCGGAACAGCGGCGCTTCCTGCGTGCAGCCAATGGTGAGCGGCTTGCCAGTCTCGATCAGCGCGCGGAAGCTCTCCACCTGCGAGCGGCACAAATGGCGCGCGGTCTTCACATCTGCCCCGGCGCAGGCGCGCGCCACGGCAGCGCCATCCACCGGCATGGTGTCCTCGCAAGAGCAGATGACGAGCGTGCGCCCTTCAACAGACATCAGTGAACTCCTCCCACGGATATATGGCTTGGCCAAAAGACCAGCACCATGCGCCTCTTTCAATGGGCGCGTCTGCTCTCTATGTGCTTTGGAAAGGTTACAAACAAGAGTGGCAAAAGGCGCATGCCCCAACAGGTCATGCGCATGCTCGGGGGAGGAGCATCACCAGCATGGCTATCGCCGCCTCAGATTTGCGCCGGGAGCCCTCCATGCCGCCCGGCTTCTCGCTGGTGCCCTTGCGCGAGTCAGGCGATGCTTTCGCCCATGCGGTGCGCATCGCGCCTGAGGCCGGGGCGGCGACGCTGGTGTGGGTCCGGCGGTTTGATCTTGTCGAGTTTGCGCTGGTGCTGGAACCTGACGCGCCGCTGATCACGGCGAGGCTCGCGCACTACATGTGCATGAATGCGCTCGCCGATGCGCTGTCGATCCATTGTCCGCCAGAGCGCCCCATCCTGTTCGGCTGGCCTGATGCGCTACTCTATGATCATGGCTTGATCGGCGGCGGGCGCACCGCCTGGCCGCAAGATTGCGCCGAGACCGATGTGCCGGATTGGGTGGTGTTCGGCGCGATGGTGCGCGCCTCGCGCCCCTCGCCCTTCGAGGATGCGCCGACCCTCACCGGCATCGCCATGGATGAGGGCGGCTTCGAGGAGGTGGATGCAGCCGATCTCGTGGAGAGCTTTGCCCGCCACATCATGCTCAATGCCAGCCGCTGGCAGAGCGATGGCCCCAAAGCCACCGTGCGCCGCTGGCTGGACCGCACAGCCAAGAAGCCGGGTTTTCGCACAGGCATCGAGCCCAATGGCGATCTGATCATCACCTCGCAGGCAGGCGAGGAGCGCAAGAGCTTCATCGCGGCGCTAACCGAAGCCTCCTGGTTCGATCCGCACGAAGGCGCGCCCAAGCTGTGAGCACCATGCTGAAGCTGCCCCGCACCATCAGGCTGGATCCATCGGATACATTCGTGTTCCGACACGCCGCCCAGCCTGGCGAATGGGCCGTGACAGGCGCATTCCTGTTCGCTGATGCTGAGCCTGATGCGCTGGATGCCAAGGCACGCGCCGCCTTCCGCTCAGGCTTTCTGGGGTTGGAGAGCTTCGGCTGGTCGACGCTTGTCACAATCGTTGAGGCCAGCGAAGCCGAGCGCGATGCCGCGATTGAGCTTCTCGCCACGCAATTTACAGAGAAGCTTGGCGCGCCGGATATGCAGGTTGCGCGTGCCGCTGCTGCCGAGGAAATCGCCTTCGCCGCCTCGCTCTGCCATCACCCGGTCGGTACGCTCGTTGCGCTGGCGCGGGGGGTGGAGAATGGCGAGCTGAAAGAGCGTTTCCGCACGCTCACGCCGCGCGATCCCGGCGATGCAAAGCGCGGCGTCACTGATGTGCTGCGTGCCTTCGAGTTCATCGATGATGATGCTGACAAGGGCATAGAGGAGACAGTCGATCTCCTGGGTCTGGGAAAGATTGGGGAGGCGCGACGCTGATGCCGTTCTTCTGGGGGGCTTCCGGCCATGTGCTGCTGGACCGCGATGTGGACGGGCGGCTGGTCGCCACTGATGAGTTCCTGAAAGCCTATCTCGCGCGGCCCGAACTCATGCCGCCTGAAGAGGCCTGCGAGGCTGAACGCGCTTTGCATGCCAGCCTGATGCATGCGCCGGCAATGCCTGTCGCGCTGGGCGAAATCGCGGCACTCGCTGATGCTGACGCGGCAGAGAATTGGCGGCTGTTTATTGCCTTTCGTGACCGGCTGATGGCCGCGCCCTCGCTCGAAGCGGCGTATGTCGGCATGGTGCGCGAGGGCATATCCGGCCTGCCGCCCTTGTTCCTTGATCAGCTGGTGCAGCTCATCCTGCGCAATGCACTGGATGAGACAGAGGATGCCTTTGTGGTGCGCGCTGGTGAGGCCCTGTTTCGCCCGCAGCGCATCACGACGAGAGAGGGCCGCATTCTGTTGGCCGATGAAGGCACGGTCTCGGATCATGAGAATGATGTCCACGCCTCGCCTCTGCTGGCCATGCTGGGCGGCGAGACGGTGGCCAAGCTGGACGTGCTGACGCGCGCCAATGCGCAGGAGTATTGGGCACGGTCCGATCTGCACGACATGGTGCTCGATCTTGGCGGCGAGCCCTCGGGGCGCGCGGCGCTGGCTGGTGTCTTGGAAATTTGGGTGCGCCATCTGCTGGGTATCGAGGTGACAATCAAGCCGCAGGAGCGCATCGAGGACCGGGATTGGCGCTGGTTTGTCGGGCTTGATCCAGACGCGACCCGCATCGGCAATGCGCTGTGGCGCAGCGAAGCCATCGAGCCGGAGGAGTTAAGCCGGGTGGTGGCGCTGTTTTCGCTTGTGGCGCGCGATGAAACCGCCTTCGATGCCGCGCTTAGGGCTAAGCCTGTCTACCTCATTCTCGCCACCGACAAGGACAAGAAGTTGCGCATGAAGCCGCAGAACCTGATTGTCGGCCTGCCGCTCGCCGCGAAAGTGTAGCCATGAGCATCGAGACCATGATTGTGGGCGTTGTTGTCGAGCGGCGGGCCTCTTCCTCGCCATGGGCTGACCATGTCTGGGCCCCGGCCCAGGTGCTTCCCGATGCGCCAGACATCGCCCCGATGACCCTGCTGGAGCGCGAAGCCGACCGCGAGCGCTACTATCTCGGCGCAGCGGAAGTCGTGCTCTACAGGAGCGATACAGGCCATTTTGGTGATAACTTCGTCACGCAATCGCCCAAGCTCTGGGTCTCGATCCGCCCGACAGGCATGGACCCGCCGATTGAGCTGGTCGGCGTCACCGCCGATCCGCATGAGGGCGAGGGCTTTGTCGATCAGATGGGCGACATTGTGGAGCCGCTGCCGATGCCGCCCGAGATTGCGGCGCGCGTGGCGGCCTTCTACACCGCCCATCATGTTGAGCGCGAATTCATCAAGCGCCAGCGCGACAAGCACGATCCGCGAAAGGGCGGCGCAAGGCCCGCACGAGGGCTCGACCGTGCGCGTGGTGGGGACGACGCATGAGCAAGGATAAGCCCGCCGCCCCGGAGGCCAACCTTGACGAGGGCGGCTTCCTCTCGCGCTGGTCCCGCCGCAAGCGCGAGGTGCAGGCAGAGGATGTCGTTGCAAAGGTGCGGCCAACTGAGGCCCTGCCAGTAGCCGAGGAAATATCTGCCACGAGCGAAGCAGCATCCGGCCTATCCGAGGCCGAGGCGGCAGAAGCCGCGCAGAAGGAGCTGGATGAGCTGATCGCCAGCCTGCCGAAGGTCGAGGAGATCACCGCCAGCACAGACGTCACCGGTTTTCTGGACAAGCGTATCCCCGACATGCTGCGAAATGCCGCCCTGCGTGCTGCCTGGAGCAGCGACCCGGCCATCCGCGATTTCCTGAATGATGCGCGCGAATATGCGCTGGATTACAACACGCCGGGAGCAGCACCCGGATATGGGCTGCTGTCTGATTCGGAGCGTGCCGATGCCGCCGAGTTTGTGAAGACCCTGTTTAGCGATGCACC
>JBOFIL010000466.1:0-5374 GCA_051650165.1 Allobosea sp. | reverse complement strand
GAGGTTGTGCAGCCACACCGCTCGCTCCTGCGCAAGAACAAGGCACAATATATTGCCCGCGCAGAGGCCTTGCTGGAACAGGTCGGCCTGAAGGGCATGGGTGCGAAATACCCCTGGCAGTTGTCGGGCGGGATGCAGCAACGTGCATCCCTTTGCCGCGCGCTGATCCATGAACCCAAGCTCCTGATGCTGGACGAACCTTTTGGTGCACTCGATGCCTTCACGCGTGAGGAGCTTTGGTGCGTGATCCGCGATCTGCATGCCGCGACGGGTGTCACCATCATCCTGGTCACGCATGATCTGCGTGAGGCAACATTCCTGGCGGATCGTATCTTCTGCATGAGCGCGCGGCCCGGCCGCGTTATCGCCGAACGGGAGGTGAGCCTGCCTCGCCCACGCGATCTCGATGTGACCTTCACAGCCCCCTTCGCGGAGATTGTGCATGAGCTGCGCTCGCACATCGCCTCTGCGCGTGCGGTGCATTGAGCAAAGGGGAGTGAGAGGCGCCATGACAAGACGCAACCTGCAACTGACGCTCGCCCCTTACATCTTCACCATCGGCTTTTTCCTGATCTGGGAAATCGCCTGCCGCGTGTTCAAGATTTCCAGCTTTATCCTGCCGCCACCAAGCGCTGTCTGGGGCGCGCTGATGCAATATCGCTGGCCGCTGTTCAACAATGCGATGCACACGCTCTGGATGACGACGGTTGGCTTCCTGCTTTCGATCGTCTTTGGGCTCGGCATTGGCCTGGCGGTCGGCTCCTCCCGGCTGCTTTATGCCGGGCTGAACCCGATCCTCGTCGGGTTCAATTCCATTCCCAAGGTGGCGGTGGTGCCGATCCTCGTGATCTGGTTTGGCGTGGGCTGGCTGCCGCCGGTGCTGACAGCCTTCGTCATTTCCTTCTTCCCCATCGTGGTGAATGTGGCGACGGGCCTTGCCACCATCGAGCCAGAAACCGAGGATGTGCTGAAAGCGCTGGGTGCTAGCCGCTTCGATATCATGACCAAGGTGGGCATTCCGCGCTCGATGCCGTATTTCTTTGGCGCGCTGAAGGTCTCGATCACGCTCGCCTATGTCGGTTCGGTGATTGGCGAGCAGAACGCGTCAAATCTGGGCATCGGCAATCTGATCACGCGCGCCTCTGCCGATTTCAATGTGCCGCTGATTTTCGCGGCGCTGGTGGTGCTGGCGGTGCTCGGCGTGTTCCTCGTCGTGATCGTTGATTGGCTGGAGCGCCGCACGACAGGTTGGGCGCGTCGCTCGCAAATGGCTAATTGATAGATTATGTCCTACCAACTGTATCAGCGCATCGGAAATGCCAATAACGCCCTTGGTTGGCACCGTTGCTATACCGCACAGCGCCAGATTTCCTGAACCGGACCACTTGAAATGAATGTCGCAAATCTCCTTAGGGCGGCATACATCACGAATATCATTATTCTTGTGCCCGTTGTTTATGCGATGATTGTCACCGGCGGCGTATCGGTTGTTTTCAATGCCCTCGTTGAGGAGAGCGCGGGCCTGAGATTGCTGGTTGGCAGTCTTTGGGCTGCCATTCTTGTCGCATCAATGTTCGGTTTGGTCTGGCCACAATTCTTTGTGCCCATCCTAGTGGTGCAAGTATTCTACAAATCACTCTGGCTGTTGTTGTATGTCGTTCCGCTGATGTTGCGTTCACAATGGTCCATGATCCCAACCGGGATCAGCCTCACCTTCATTGCCATAGTGATCATCTATCCTCCCATCATCGTCGCTGCTTTGAGGGGTGGTGTATTTTTGCGATGAAAATGATGCATTCGTTCTCGCTTTTGCAGCTTGCATGCCCCGTTGAGGCTCTGAGTTTGCTTGCGTATCCAGCCGCTTTGACGCATTTCTGCGCGCATGCTGCCTGATATTCGTAATTATGATCGGCTCTATGCCGCCTTCCAATGGCGCGTGCCCGAGCGCTATAACATCGGTGTTGATGTCTGTGACCGCTGGGCGAAGACCGAGCCTGCGCGCGCAGCCATCCTGGATGTTGGTGCAGATGGGCGCGTGGTCGCCACAACTTACGGCACATTGCGCGAGCGATCCAACCGCCTGGCAAATGTGCTTGTTCAACGCGGTGTGAAGCCGGGTGACCGCGTTGCGATCCTCATGCCGCAGGGCAGGGACGTCGCAGTGGCGCACATCGCGATCTACAAGCTGGGGGCCATCGCCGTTCCGCTGGCGGCGCTGTTTGGTGTCGAAGCGATCAGTTATCGTCTGATGGATTCAGGCGCTGCGGCGCTGATCACTGATGCGGCGGGGCTTGCAAAAGTACATACCATTGACACGCCTCTTCCAGCGCTCGGATTTGTGCTTTGCGCTGATGGCGCTTCGGCTGGCGCATTGGGGCTGGATGAGGAAATTGCCGGCGCAAGCTCTGATTTTGAACCGCGGGATACCTTCGCGGATGAGCCGGCGCTGATGATCTACACCTCCGGCACCACAGGCTCCCCCAAGGGGGCGCTGCATGGCCACCGCGTTCTGCTTGGCCATATTCCAGGCGTGCAGATGCCTCATGAATTCCTGCCCCAGGCAGGCGACAGGCTGTGGACGCCGGCGGACTGGGCCTGGGCTGGCGGCCTGCTCAACGTGTTGCTTCCCGGCCTGTATTTTGGTGTGCCGGTCGTGGCGAGGCGCTTCGAGAAGTTTGACGCCGAGGCCGGGCTTGAGCTGGTCGAGCGCATGGACATCCGCAACATCTTCGTGCCACCGACAGCGCTCAGGATGCTGCGCGCCGTTGCGGATATTCCGAGGCGGTTCAAGCTCAATCTGCGCAGCGTCGGCTCCGGCGGCGAGGCGCTCGGCGCGGAAACATTTGCCTGGGGGCGCGAAGCACTCGGTGTCGCCATCAACGAGTTCTACGGGCAGACCGAATGCAATCTGGTGTTGGCGTCATCGACGGCTATGGGAGTTTCCAAAGCAGGTTTCATCGGCAAGGCGGTGCCAGGTCATGCGGTGTCCGTGATCCGTGAGGATGGCACGGTTTGCGCGGCGGAGGAGGAGGGACAGATTGCGGTTCGCCGGCCAGACCCGGTCATGTTTCTGGGGTACTGGAATAATGAGCCGGCAACGCAAGCAAAGTTCATTGATGACTGGATGACGACAGGCGACCAGGGCGCGATGGATGGTGAGGGGCATGTGCGCTTTGTCGGGCGCGATGATGATGTCATCACCTCATCGGGCTATCGCATTGGCCCTGGCGAAATCGAGGATTGCTTGCTGCGTCACAGGGCCGTCGCGCTGGCTGCTGTGGTCGGCAAGCCTGATGCGCTGCGCACCGAGATCGTCAAAGCCTTCATTGTGCTGAAGCCCGGCTTTGTGGCTGCGCCGGAATTGGCTGCCGAGATTCAAGGCTTTGTGCGCACGAGGTTATCCGCTCATGAGTATCCGCGCGAAATCGCTTTTCGAGATGAGCTGCCGATGACCACAACTGGCAAGATCATCCGACGTATCCTGCGCAATGAGGCCTGAACCTCTCAGCCGTGCAGCCGATGATAGAGCTGATGATAGATGGCCTTGGCGCTGGCGCGCACGCGCCGACGAAGCTGCTCACGCATCTGCATGGCGGATGCTGCAGGCGTTGCATGTCCTTGCAGGTCGATCATCATGTCACCGAAGCATGCCCTGTCTTGCCAGACGCGGCTCATGAAGCTGTCTGCATTGTCGACACAGGAGTCAGCGTAACGAAAGCCTGGTCTTGCGCTGAGGCGCATGCCGATCTCATGCGCGAGGATCATCCCCGGCGAGTATTTCGCGAAAGCAGGATCATAGGCGATCTTGAAACAGAAATAGACGCCCTGCGCTTCAAGGATCAAGGCAGCAGCAATCGGCGTTTCGCCTGACGCCATGGTGATGATGCTGGCCTGGCCACGCGCCGCCATTTGCCGCACGGTGCTGCGGATGAAACACGAGATGCGCGTGTCCTGCACCATGGCGCTGCCGCGCTCGCCTTTCCAGCTCGCGGCCTCCAGCACCATCAATGCTTCGAGTGCCTGGTTGATCTCTGGCTTGGTATTGGCCTCTGCCAAGCGCAGTGTGCCAAGCTCATGGAGCCGCTTCACCAGCTTTCTCAGGTTTCGACTTGGCTTGGTGGCCGCGGAATCTTGCGGGCTCTCCACAGACTGATTGCCAAGCAGGACCGGTCGTTGATATTCATCGAGGGTTCGCAGCCCACGCCCGCTTTGCGCAGCAATCTGGCGCAACACCGCCGCAAAGGGTCCATCCAGCGGCAGCTTGCGCCAGACGATGCCAGCCAGACCCAGGGTTTCGCCGCTGATGGAATTCAACGGCTCGGCCTGCTCAGCGCACCATTGCAACGTTCGCTCGATAACGGCCGCAGCATGCCGCCGGTCGATCAGCGGCACACCAACAGGGTGATAGGGTGTAACAAAGCTGTGCAGCGCGCCCGGAAGGACGGGCAAACGCGCACTCTCAAGCGCGATGATGCCCAGAAGTCGCTGGCTGTTGCGCAACACCAGAGCAACCGGCGTGTGCGTGGCTGGTAGATGCTGTGCTGCCGACAACATAATCTCAGGAGCGGCAAAGGCATTTGCCTCAAGACTGCGCGCCTGAAGCTCGCGCCACTCACCAATAAGCAGCCGACAAGAGCTGAGTGAGCGCAACTCGACACTGATGGCAGATGGCCCGCCCAGTCTTTGCAGGCGATCCCTTGATTGCTTGCGAGTTGTGTATGCAGTCTCCCTTGCATCTATCGTGCTTGATGCTGCGGATGGAACAGGAGACTGCGGCAACGTGGCCTGTTGGTGACCATCCATGTGAGATGTGTGTCGCACAGGGAGATGGCGCAGGATGAGCGCAGCATCAGCCGCTGATGATGAATGGGCCGTCCATTGACCGGCCAGCATCATTTTCTGCCAAAGCGGGACCATGATCGCTCCATTCTGAGACGAAGCCTCGGCATTAGCGCCCAGAATTGGGCCAATCTGCCAAGGTTTCAACGGTTATGGGGGTCGTCGATCAAATCCAATGCCAAGATCACGCGCCTGCGGTCCGTGGCGACGTTTTGAGGCAAGAAACTATGTTTCTACGCTGATTAACTGTCCTGGCACGCGCTTTTGGCAGCAAATCTAAACTGGTTGCAAACCAAACCTTTTTCCACTAGTTTAGATTTATAGCGATATTTCTATGCCCTTCGAGGGCTTCGCGGTTTCTTCAAAAATCGAGAAATCGGGCGTCACAGTCGGTATTTTCCGGCGCAGTGAGCAGGGTCGCTATGTCTGTAGTCAGCAACGCATTCAGTGCTGTGACGAGCGCGGTCAGCAACGCAGTGTCATCTGCGGCCAATGCCTATTCGAGCGGTGTACAAAGCGCGTCTCAGGCAGTCGG
>JBOFIL010000465.1:0-6679 GCA_051650165.1 Allobosea sp. | reverse complement strand
GGTTGATCAGCGTCTGCGCGATGCGGTAGAATCCACATCAGAAGCATTTGTGCTGTGGGATAGCGGCAAGCGCCTCGTGACTTGCAACACCAAGTTTCTGCGCCTTCACCAGATTGCCGCAGAAGATGCGCGGCCTGGCCTTGGTTATGACGAGTTCATGAAGCTGAGCGCCCAGCCGCAAATCGACGACGAGCGCCCCAATGCCGAGCGTCCTGAAGCCGGCGCCCGCAGCTATGAGGCAAGACTTGGCGACGGACGTTGGCTCCAGATCAACGAGCGGCGCACGCGCGATGGCGGATTTGTCTCGGTTGGCACCGACATCACCAAGCTGAAGACGCAGGAAAGCCGCCTCATCGACTCAGAGCGTGAGCTCATCGCGACTGTCACTGACCTGCGCTCATCCCGTCGCAAGCTCGAGGCGCAGGCGCAGCAGCTGGCAGATCTGGCCGAGCGCTATCTTGAGCAGAAAGCCGAGGCTGAAACCGCCAACCGCGCCAAATCTGAATTCCTCGCGAATATGAGCCACGAGCTGCGCACGCCACTCAACGCCATCATCGGTTTCTCTGACATCATGTCGAATGAGCTGTTTGGCGCATTGGGATGCGATCGCTACCTAGAATATTGCCGCGATATTCACGGCAGCGGCGAATATCTGCTTCTTGTCATCAATGACATTCTCGACATGTCGCGACTGGAGTCAGGCCGCATCAAGCTCGAAAAATCCATGCTGGATATAGCGCAGGCGACAGATACGGCGCTCGCCACGATAGCCGATGCTGCAAGTGACAAGCAGCTCGAGCTTAAAGTGGACATCCAGCCGGGCATCAGCGTCAACGCAGACCCGCGGGCTTTGGGCCAGATTTTGACCAATCTGCTGCAAAACGCCGTCAAGTTCACGCCTGCTGGAGGGATGGTTGCAGTGCGCGCCCGCCAGATTGGCGAGGGCATCAACCTCTATGTCGAGGACAATGGCATCGGCATTCCAAAAGAGGCGGTTGGCAAGCTGGGGCAGCCTTTTACACAGGTCGAGGGGGAGCTCTCGAAGAGCTACAAAGGGTCTGGTCTTGGCCTCGCCATCGCCCGCTCGCTCGCGGAATTGCATGGCGGCTCCTTGCGCATTCGCTCAAGCCTGGGAGCAGGCACCATGGTGATGGTGCATTTGCCGGTGGGCATAGCAGGCCAGGCAAAGGCCGCCTGAGCTAGATCATCAGCGTTGCGATAATCCGCCGCACATTTGCGCGGGTGTCATCAAGATAGGCTTTGAGACTTCGGGCATCGGGCAGCCCCACCGATGCCGCCATGCGGCTCACAAGCGCAACCGGCATCTCCTCGCCCTTCATCATGTCTGTCAGGGCAAAGCGCTGCCATTGCGTGATGTCATCGAACAGCCCCCATGCAGCGACAAGCGCCTCGGCATCACCCGCCGGCATGAGCCCTGCTGAGCTTGCTGCGCTTATCACCTCATCTGCGCGTGTCTTGATCAGTCCGCCATGCTGATAGCCTCGCGTAAGCACCAGCCATTGCGCCAGAAAATCGAGATCAGTCAGCGCCCCGGCTGCGCGCTTCATATCCCAGCCATCATCGGAGCCCTTCTCCTTGGCCAAGGTGGCGCGCATCGCCTTTGCATCTGCCAAGATGCGCTTTGTGTCGCGCGGTTGCGCCAGAGTGCGGGCGATATGGGCCTCAAGCCGGCGCGCGAGACCCTCATCGCCAGCGACAACCCGCGCCTTTGTCAGCGCCATCAACTCCCAGGTTTCTGCGCCGTCCCGGTGATAATCGGTCAGGCTGGAGAACTGCGTTGCGGGCGGGCTCTTGCTGGCATCCGGCTTTAATCGCAGATCGACATCGTAGAGCGTGCCACGCCGTGTCGGGGCCGTGAGTGCTGCAATAAAGCGCTGCGCCAGCCTGATGTGGTAGGTCACAGCATCGAGCGATCGCGCGCCATCGCTTGGCCCGGCATCATCAGGCCGATCATAGACGATGATGAGGTCCAGGTCGGAGCTGGCTGTCAGATCACGGCTGCCAAGCCGCCCCAGGCTCAGAATGGCGATTTCGGCGCCATCCACCACGCCGTGCTCACTCGCAAAGAAACGCCTGACATTGGCAAGCGCCACCTGTATTGCCGCCTCTGCCACCGCTGACCAGGCAGCTCCCGCTTGCCTCGGCGTCAGAATGCCGGAGAGGAGCCGCGCGCCCACCAGAAAGGTCTCTGGCCGCACAGCATCGCGCAGATGATCAAGAAAATCCTCGACCTCACTAACCTCGCCGCCGATGGCAGCTTCAATGCGCGCGACTTCGCCCGCCACCGAGATCGATGGCTTGTTGAAGGCGGGATCAATCACGCCATCCAGCACATGCGGATAGGTGGAGAGCACCTGCGCCAGTCTTGGCGCGCCCCCAAGCATCTGCGCAAACAGCGAGAGGAAGGAGGTGTTGGAGCGCAGCAGCGTCAACAGCTCCACCGCTGCCGGCATCCGCTCGAAGGCACGGTCCAGCGCGGCGAGCGCGCTATCTGGCGCGGGCGTGCGCCCCAATGCCACCAGCAGCGCGGGCGTGAGCTCCGTCAGAGCCTCTCTCGCACGCGGACTTGTGACGGCGGGGCGGCGTCCAAAATGCCAGCCACGCACGGTCTCGGCGGCGGTCGCGGCATCCTTGAAGCCAAGCTTGCCAATGGTCGCGATGGTCTGCGGGTCAGCATCCGCGCCCGTGAAGGAAAGCGCGCCAGCTTCCGCCGCCAACGATGGTCCCGCCTCGAACAGCAGAGCGTAATGTCGCTCCACCGTGGTCGCGACCTTGCGCAGAGCCTTGCCAAACGCCGCCGCGTTGCGATGTCCACAAAGCCTCGCGAAAGCGTCGAGATCATCTTCGTCCACAGGCAGGCGCTGCGTCTGCTCATCATGGCGCATCTGGAGGCGGTGCTCCACGGTGCGCAGGAAACGATAGGCCCCGGCCATATCCGCCTGCGCCTCGGGGCTAATGCGCCCCTCGCGCTCCAGCTCGGCCAGCATATCAAGCGTGCGCCGCCCTCGAAGTTTAGGATTGCGCCCGCCAAACACCAGTTGCTGTGTCTGAACGAAGAACTCGATCTCGCGAATGCCGCCGCGCCCCAGCTTCACATCATGGCCAGCCACGGCGATCGTCTCGTGGCCCTTAACCGCCTGGATTTGCCGCTTCATCGCATGGATGTCGGCTATAGCGGCATAATCGAGATATTTGCGCCAGATGAAGGGGGTGAGTTCCTTGAGAAACATCTCGCCAAGGGCAATGTCGCCGGCAATGGCGCGGGCCTTGATGAAGGCAGCGCGCTCCCAGTTTTGCCCCAATGTCTCATAGTAGAGATAGGCGCTGGGCAGGGCGACGACAGGCGGGGTAGAGGCTGGATCGGGCCGGAGCCTCAGATCGACGCGGAAGACATAGCCATCGGCGTCGCGCTCCTGCAGCATCTTGGTCAAGTCGCGCGAAATGCGGGCATAGAAAGTCGCGGGCTCCGCAATGCCGGCAGTTTCTGCGGCTTCCGGATCGAAGAACAGTACGAGATCAATATCTGAGGAGTAGTTCAGCTCGCCCGCACCATGCTTGCCGAGCGCCAGCACGACGAGGCCAGAGCCTTGGCCGGGGTGCGCCGCATCCGCCAAGGTGATGCGGCCAAGATCGCCCGCCTGCCTGAGTGCGACATCGATGGCGAGCTTCACCGCCACATCGGCAGTGCGCGCCAATGCTGCGATCACCTCGTCGACGCTCCACACCCCGCCCATATCAGCCAACGCCACAAGCAGCGCCATATCGCGGCGTAAATGCCGAAGCGGCGCCATCGCATTCGCAACATCCCTTGCTTCTGCAAGAATCTCCTCAGCATGCGCCAACAAGGCATCAAGCCGCTTGGAGGGTTCGGCCTGAAGTGTCTTGATCAACTCATCCGGCCATAGCCGCATGATCTGCGCAAGAAAGGGGGAATGGGCGAGCACGCCAGCCAGAAGCGCGGCGGCGGGCGGCGCATCGGTGATGATGGTGACAATCCGCGCAGCCTGATCCGGGTCAATACGCTCAAGCAGCTCGCGCTTGAGAATAGTCTCCGGCTTCTGCCGGGGTGGCAGGATGGGAGCGGGTCTCACGCATGCAGCCAGCGATCGCCCATCAAGCATCATAGTTGCCCCTCTGCCGCCTCCAGCGGCAGCGACAGGGTGATCTTGAGGCCGGGAGAATTATCGTCAAGCCGGAGTTCGCCATGGTGCAGCCGAGCGACACCCGCCACCAGCGACAAACCCAATCCGAAGCCGGGGCGCGAGCGGCTGCCATCCAACCGCACGAAGCGCTCCAGCACCCGCGCGCGGTCCTCGACCTGTATGCCCGGGCCATGATCCGCAACTGTAACCAGTGCGCGCCCGCCACGGGCCTCAAGGGTGAGAACAATCTTGCAGGGCGCATCGACGCTCATCGGCCTGCCATATTTGATCGCGTTGTCGATCAGATTGCTGATGGACTGTCCGATCAATTCGCGATTGCCCGTAACGGTCACTCCCGGCGCAACCTGCGTCTCCAGCTCAAGCTTCGCATCTTCAGCAAGCGGCTCGTAAAGCTCACCAACACCTTCGACAACGGCACTGACATCAACACGCTCCATCGCCTCACGCACTTGCCCAGCCTCAAGGCGCGCAATCATCAATAGCGCATTGAACACGCGGATGAGATTGTCCGCTTCCTCGATCACACCATAAAGCGCAGTGCGCATTTCCTCCTTGGTCTGGGCAACACGCAGCGCCTCCTCGGCGCGGTTGCGCAACCGGGTCAGCGGGGTCTTGAGATCATGTGCGATATTGTCGGAGACATGGCGTAGCCCCGTCATCAACTCGCCGATGCGGTCCAGCATGGCGTTGAGATTGAGCGCGAGTCGGTCAAACTCATCGCCTGTGCCCGCCACGCGCAGACGGCCCTGGAGATCACCATCCATGATGTTGCGGGCCGTGTCAGTCATGCCGTCGACGCGGGCCAGCACGCGGCGCGCCACCACCACCCCGCCAATGCAGCCAAGCGTCAGCACCAGCAGCAACGACCAGCCACCGGCGCGGCGGATAACGTGCCGCAACCTGCCCCGCTCTTCGAGATCACGCCCGACCAGCAGCCGGAAACCCGCCGGCAGCATGTACACGCGGATCAGCGCCCGGTGCGATACGCGCTCCTCATCGCTGACGCCGGCACGCGCATAAGGTGCCTCGAACTCCCCCGGAGTATCAAGAATGCCGGGTGGCAGCGTGTCGACATTGCCAGCCAGCTTCTCGCCAAATGGCGTTACCACCAGATAGAGCGACGCGCCCGGCGCACGTGAGCGCTGGTCCACTGTGGCGATGAGCCTGCGCAATCCGCCTGTGCGGTGCTGCTCGGAAAGACCGGAAATCTCGGCTTCGATGGTGGAACGGATCTGGTCGTCAATCAGACGGCGCGCATTCCAGGCGACATAGCCCAGCACGAAAATCGCGAACATCGCGAAAATGACCATATAGGCCATCGTCAATCTGAAGGCTGTCGAGCGCCAAAGCTTGCGCCAGAACGCGACTGGACGGCGCTCTGGTGGCAACGCGGTTACAATCGGCTGCGCCAGCTTGTTCACGCCGGCCCCTCGCGCAGCACATAGCCAGCGCCGCGGATGGTGTGGATCAGCGCTGTCGAAAAGCCCTTGTCGATCTTGCCGCGCAGGCGGCTGACATGGACATCGATCACATTGGTCTGCGGATCGAAATGATAATCCCAGACCTGCTCCAGCAGCATGGTGCGCGTCACCACCTGCCCGGCATGACGCATGAGATATTCCAGCAGGCGGAATTCGCGCGGCTGGAGCACAATCTCGCGCCCCTTCCGCGTGACGCGGTGTGAGAGCCTGTCCAGCTCCAGTTCGGCCACTTTCAGCACGGTGGGCTCTGTTGAAGGCTGTGCAGCACGGCGGCGCGAGAGCACCTCCACCCGCGCCAGCAGTTCCGAGAAGGCATAGGGCTTGGTGAGATAATCATCGCCGCCGGCGCGCAGGCCCTTCACCCGGTCATCGACCTGGCCAAGCGCCGAGAGGATGAGCGTTGGCGTCGTGTCATTCTGCTCGCGCAATGAGCGAATGAGGGAGAGCCCATCTAGGCGCGGCAGCATCCTGTCAACAATGAGCACATCATAGCCACCGCCCTCGGCCATTGAATAGCCGGTCAACCCGTCAGCGGCATGGTCCGCCATATGGCCAGCCTCGCGAAAAGCCTTGGTGAGATAGGCCGCGCTTTCCGGATCATCCTCAATCACAAGCAGCTTCATGGACATCAGCTTATCCGATTCACGCAAGCTTTCATCTGAAAGCATCACTGCAAAATCGGCAGGCCGGACCGGGAGTGCAACGGACCGATCCGACCTGCCTGGGTGACGCGCTGCACTGTCAGGATCATGGGCTAGGGAGACAATGACCCTTACCCGGGGGCTTGGGCATCGCGCAGCGCCCCCATCTCTCAAGCCTGTGGCTGACGACCCAATGTGACAACCAGCGCCTGCTCCCTGCCATCACGCCAGAGCTTCAGCTCGGCTTTCGCGCCTGGCTGGCGCTGACCAACGCGGCGGGTGAGGTCACGCGCATCCTTGATCGCCTCACCATCCAGCGAGACCACCACGTCGCCTCGCTTCAGGCCGGATTTCGCCGCCGGGCCGTTGCTTT
>JBOFIL010000464.1:0-6602 GCA_051650165.1 Allobosea sp. | reverse complement strand
CAGCTCCAGCCGGGGCCGGTGTCGCGCAAAGCACGCCAGCTCTACATGGATTTCGCCGCCTCGCATCTCGCGTGACGCGCCATGACTGGCCAGCAACCACGCCTGAAAACGCGACTCACCGAGCGCCTTGGGCTCAGGCATCCAATCCTCTCCGCGCCGATGGCCACCGCAGGCGGCGGGGCGCTGGCCGCCGCCGTGACACGCGCTGGCGGGCTGGGCCTGATTGGCGGCGGCTATGGCAACAGCGAATGGCTCACGCGCGAGTTTCAGGCCGCAGGCAATGAGCAGGTGGGCTGTGGTTTCATCACATGGTCGCTCGCAAAGCAGCCGCAACTCCTGGATGAGGCGCTGGCGCGCCAGCCCAAGGCGATCATGCTCTCCTTTGGTGATCCGCGCCCCTTTGCGGATAGCATCCACAAGGCAGGCGCAGCGCTGATCTGCCAATGCCAGACGCTGGCGCATGTGAGGCAAGTGATCGAGGCGGGTGCGAGCGTCATCGTGGCGCAAGGCGGTGAGGCCGGCGGGCATGGCCAGAGCCGCGGCACGATGAGCTTCGTGCCGGAAGTGGCGGATTGGCTGGCGGCAAACGCTCCTGATGTGGTGTTGGTCGCGGCAGGCGGCATCGCCGATGGGCGAGGGCTGGCCGCTGCGCTGGCCCTGGGCGCAGATGGTGTGCTGATGGGGACACGTTTCTGGGCAAGCCGTGAGGCGCTGGTGCATCAGCGCCATCATGCTGCGATATTGGCCGATGATGGCGACGCCACGATCCGCTCATCTGCGCCGGATGTGGCGCGGCAGCTTGATTGGCCAAAACCCTTCAACATCCGCGTGCGTGAGAATGAATTCACCCAGCGCTGGCATGGCCGGGAGGCGGAGCTGGTGGCGGCCATTACAATTGAGGCACCAGCCTATGCCGAGGCTTTCGCTGCTGGCGACCCCGAGGCCGCAGCCGTGGTCTATGGCGAGGCAGCGGGGCTGATCAGTGATATTCCCTCAGCCGGCGAGATCGTTGCGCGGGTGGTGCAGGAGGCCTGCGATGTGCTGGGGCGAAATGCGGGCTTGCGCAACTGACGTGTTGCTCAGCGCTCCAGCAGGGCCGGTCCGCTCGCGACAGCTGCTGACGCGCCATTGCGCGGGGCGATGCGCCAGCGCGCCTGAGCATTCATGATAGCGGTCTTGGCAACCACGGCAACCGCATCCGTATCTGTGCCATTTGAGCGCGAGTTGAACTGGATGTCTTGTGTGGGCAGCCAGATCAATCCAGAGAGCTTCTGCCCGCGTTCATTGTTGAAGATGAAATTGCGGGTTGGGAGCGTCGCTTCCTGGAACATCAGAATGTTGGCGTAGCGCCCGGTGGTCGGCGCATCCACATACATTTCCATCTGGCCGTTCATCGTCAGACCAGCATTTGATCCTGAGAAATAGAAGGTCACCCCAATACCGCGCACGACTGTGCCGGAGTTGAAGATCATTGGGCCATCCTTGATGATGTAGAGACCAGGCGCGAGGTTGACCTGCGGCGAGCCATTGAAGATCGTATTTCCACAATAGACGCCGGGCGTCAGGTTTATGCTCGGCGGGCCGGCATTGTAGACCTGATTATTATAGTCGCACGCTCCAACTGAGACGCTTGGCAATGTGCCGGCAAAGGGATCACGATCCGGCGTGCAGCCCTGCTGCACGGTTCCTGTCCTGCCACGCACAATGGCGGTGCCGCGCACACAGACACGGCTGACATCGAGGTTCGTGCCGCTGTTCAGGATGAAGGAATCAGCGATGGCGGAATGGACATGAACCTCGCAGCGTGGGGCCTCGATTTGAGAGCCGCCATTAACGCGCAAGGCACCATTCGCAGCCGGGTCGAGAAGATAGAAGCAGGCAGAGCCACCAGGCGCGGCAGCGGCCCGGATGGCTGTGGACTGCGCGCCGATGGAAATGCCGCTCGAACTCATCACGCTGAACAGCTTCAACGGAACCGTAGCTGTGGCCTCGACGCGCACACGCTGTGCATCAGGCAATGTGATGTTGGCGGTGGCTGTCATGCCGTCGAGTTTGGCGACGTTGGAATCGAATACTCGCCTTGCAACCGCCAGCTTTTCAGCTGATGGCATCGCCGCTCCGGCAAGCGCAGCTGCATCCGCAGCTGACTGGAGCGCGGCGCGTGAGGAGGTGGCGCGCGAGTAATCCACAGCCCCACCCGCCAGGCCAAGCACAGGCAGGATTGAGAGGGCAAAGATGATCGCCACCGCTCCATTGCGGTCATGCGAAAATCGGCACAAGAGATTTTTGATCACGCGCTTCATGGGATTGAATAGACGCTATGGGTTTTAATTTTCTAGCCAATCAAAGCAGTAAATAATCGCTCAATTATTCAATTTAAAAACCAACTGAATACAACTTATGCGATTATTAGATACTATAATACAATTAAATACCGTGTATGCTTCTGTTCAATCCGTCAAACCACATGATTGGTAGGCGTAGAGGGCCAAGAACAGTCTTACTGAATGTGCCTCAAAACAGCGCTGAGTTCCTTGAAGGCCGGCCCTGATGAACTCCCAAGCCATTCAAAAACAACCATTTCCGCCGTGACGATATTGACCCCTGTTGCGGCCATGCGTGCAAGGCCGGCCGCATGATCACGCTCGCGTCTGCTGCCAGAGGCATCGCTGACAAGATTCACATCGAAGCCGGCCTCACGCGCCGCAATCGCCGATTGCAAGACACAGACATGCGTTTCAGCACCGCAAATAACGAGCCGGCCACGTCCGGCAAGCTTAAGCCCGCCCAACCTCTCACGGATGGCCTCGTCGCCGAGACTGTTGAAACATAATTTCGGCAAGGTGAGCGCGCCAGGTGGCAACAGCTCCGTAATGTCAGGCAATGTTGCCCCCAGCCCTTTGGGGTATTGCTCGCTGACGGTGACTGGCACCTGCAGCCGCGCTGCAGCGAGGCAGAGCAGTTTGATGCGCGCGGTCATGCCGGCAGGGTCGAATAGGGCAGGCGCAAGCCTCTGCTGGGCATCAACGACCAGCAACTGACAGCCGCTCGCTCTCAACAATGCACTCATGTCACACTCCATGCCCTGTTTTCAGCCCTGCTTCGGTCAGGCGTCTCTGATTTATCCCCTGATCTGTGTCTACGACAATAGGCGTATGCAACCAATGCAACTCGAATTGCCAACCAATGATTGAAAATGAAGGGTATTTACGCATGTGCTCCGTGATTTGCATGTGACGGCCTGCGATGGATTGCGGGCATTTATATGAAGAGAAAGGGGAATCTGACTTGGAATTTTAATGCTGAATTGCCGACAAAATGGCATTAAAATGAAAAATAATTATTTTGAGGCTATCGCTAGCGTGCAGTGAATTCATAGCTGATGATTGAGTTTCTGAGAATTGTGCAAAGGAATCGATAGCTTGTTGCTAAATTCGACTTGTTAAATTTACTGTCCGGTCGTATCGGAACGCGTGTGAGTCCAAGAGCATATTAGTGCCACTAAACTCCGTAAGCTTTATAAGCTGTGATCGGATGCTGGTGCAACGCACAAGTCCTTGGGCAATATCGTTTGAAACCCGGCGCTAATGCCGGAATTGAATGGAGATATATGGGAAATGTCAGACACACATATGGGCAATTTAATCGATCTGGCGGCGGATATCGTCTCAGCCTATGTGTCGAACAACAGTGTTCCGGCAGCGGATCTTCCCCAGCTTATCAACGAAGTGTATGGTGCTTTGATCCGTGTCGGGAAGGTTCCTGAGCCCGAGGCAAAGCCGGAGCCGCAGAAGCCGGCTGTGTCGGTGCGCAAGTCCCTGGGTGATGATTACATCATCTGCCTGGAAGATGGTAAGAAGTTCAAATCGCTTAAGCGCCACCTGCGCTCGCAATACAACATGTCGCCTGAGCAATACCGCGAAAAGTGGGGTTTGCCGGCTGATTATCCGATGGTGGCCCCCAATTATGCCAAGGCGCGCTCGCAGCTCGCCAAGAAGATGGGCCTTGGCCAGCAGCGCCGCAAGCGCCGTTGATCGGGTTCCATTTCGCCCTGCGGAGCGATCTGCGGGCCAGGTTCATTGCAGCGGCTGCCCTGATGGGGCAGCCGTTTTTGTTGCACGAGGTGGCGCATTTTCCTGGCAATTTTTCCGGCAATTATCTCTTGGTGATAAAGAGTGCCCAAACAAACCGGCATTGACAAAATAAGAATATATTCCTAATTCAATCTTCATGCACATTGTTTGTGATGTGTCACGGAGATGAATATGGCACAGCCTGTTTCTGGAACAAAACAAGAATATACATCGCAGACACAAGAGGGAGCAAATCACGTCTGTGAGCGTGCCATGCGATTGTTGCGTCAGTTGAACGAGCCGGGTGTGCGGGCCAGGCCATGCCAACTGTCGGATGGGATGGTCGCGTTGTTTCAGTTGCGCGGCGGTGTCACGCTGGGCGCGGGCCGTATGAAGCTGGCGAATGCGCATGCACTCACGCAGGCCGGTCTTGCGCGCTGGACACAGAAGCCGGATGAGCATCTGGTCATCACAACATCAGGTGAGGCCTTGCTGCAGAAGCGGGCAATGGGGGCGACAATGGCTGCCTCCGCGGCAGAACGCCTCCGTGTTGAGGAGCGTGGCGGCGCCACTGTTGTGGTCAATGCCGCTGAAAGTCCGCTGGCCTGGCTGCACCGGCGCAAGGGGCCGGATGGCAAGCCCTTGATCGATGCTGCGGCTTTCGCTGCGGGCGAAAGGCTGCGGCAGGATCTGACCAGAGCCGGCTCTCTGCCATCAGTCTCGTCCAATTGGTCGGCCAGCGTGGCGCAGGTGGCGCGCGGGCCGGAGCGCCTCAACACCAGCGAGGCCATGCTGGCGGCGCGTCAGCGTGTTGATCTTGCGATGCGCGCGGTGGGGCCAGAGATGAATGGCTTGCTGCTGGATGTTTGCGGGTTTCTCAAAGGGCTCGAACAGGTGGAGCGAGAGCGGGGCTGGCCGGCACGCTCGGCCAAGCTCATCCTGTCCATGGCGCTGGCGAGGCTGGCGGGCCATTATGGTATTGCGAGCGAGGCGACTGGCCCGGCGCGGCAAAGCTCGCGGGCCTGGCGGGCGAAGGATGCCCGGCCTGAGATGATTGGCGGGGATCAGCCGGCTGCGCTGGGGGAGGGGCTCAGCTGAAGCCGGCGTGCATCGGCGCGAATGCGCTCCACCATGGCGCGCACGCCGTTCGAGCGCTGGGGCGTCAGGTGCTGGGAGAGGCCAATGCGGTCAAAGATCGCGGTGAGGTCCGTGGCAAGGATCGCTTCAGGTGTCTTGCCGGAAAAGGCGAGCAGCGTGATGGCCACCAGCCCGCGAACGATATGGGCATCGCTGTCGCCGCGATAGGTGAGGATAAGCGTGCCAACGGCGTTCTGCGGCTGAGCCACCAGCCAGACCTGCGAGGCGCAGCCCTTGACCCGGTTTTCCTCGGATTTGTCAGCATCGGCCATGGGCGGCAGGTCACGCCCGATCTCGATCAGGTAGCGATAACGCTCCTCCCAATCCTCGATCATCTCGAAATTCTCGACAAGTTCGAGCAATGGCCCGGCAAGGGCAGGGGCTGCTGCGCTCGATGCGGCAGAATGGGGTGGAGGCGTTGACATGACGGGCCTCAGGTGAGGCGCGGCGAGGGGGACGTCAAGCCCACCCGGTGCGAAACATCCCGGCAAATCGGGCCATCAGGGCTTTGGCTTGCTCTCGCCTGCAACTTTGGCCGATGCGCCTTGCATCTGATTGGCGGCGGCAATCGACATATCCATCACCATGCGGCGCGTTTCAGGGTCCAGCTCGGCCAGCTTCTTTGCCAGCGCTGGGCCATTTTCGCGGGCTAGGCTGACCAGCGCCTCGGTGGCCTTGGCGTTGAGCGGCGTGGCTGTTGTGGTCGCGGATGCGGCAAATTGTCCGACATCGCTGATGAGCTTGGCGCTCTCAGTCCAGTTCGGGGCGTCATTGCCCAGATGCACCGGCGAATACAGCGCCATTGCGCCAATCAGCACTGCCCCTCTGATGAACCCAGCCATCTTGCCCTCCCTTGCACCGCAGCTCTTGCGATGCCGGTTTTTCCCACGCCCTGAACGCTATCAGGCAAGTTCCAAGATCAGGTGTGGCGAGACGGGACAATTTGAGTTGAATTCTCAGCATCAGCTTCACCATCCATTCACCGTAAACTTGCAACTCCTGCGCGCAGCGCCAGGACAAGTTCAGGGTTAAGGCACTGGAATATCTGAGGTTTGATGGTAATTTCGATGAATTTCCGAATTGGAGACCGCTTCCACGCTTAAGGGTTCGCTTAGGGCTGGCGGGGGAATGTGCATGCCTGAAGAGCAGAGGCGCGTTTGAAAAGACGTGAGGCGAGAGTGGCGTACAGGTTGCGACATGTCATGAGGATGATCGAGCAGCGCTTGAGCGGGCTCGTGCATTCATCTGCCAAGGCGGACCCGGATGCCTTCGCCCTGCATCAGCGCATCATCTCGCTGCGGGTCATGTCCGGCCTCACGGTTGCGGCATTGCTGCCAGCTTTTCTGGCCATCAGCTCTGGCGTTGACAGGCCGGGCCTTGGCCTGATTGCCG
>JBOFIL010000463.1:0-3836 GCA_051650165.1 Allobosea sp. | reverse complement strand
TAGACGATGGTGGCGCGCTCGGGGCCTTGCGCCTGCTCCGCAATTTTCAGCGCGGCCTCCATGGCCTCCGAGCCGGTGGAGCCAAGGAATACCATATCGAGATCGCCTTTTCCGCCGGGCGCGGCATTCGCGATGGCAGCAAGGTTCGATCCCAAAGCTGCTGCATAGCGCGACATGAAGGCCATGCAGATGTCCTGCCGGTTGGCCTCTTCATATTTGGCGCGCGCGGCCTTGATGCGCGGATGGTTGTGGCCAAAGGCCACCGCACCGAAGCCACCGAAGAAATCCAGGATCTTGCGGCCCTTGGTGTCGATGTAATGCACGCCCTCGGCCCGGTCGATCAGCACCTTGTCGAAGCCCAGGAGGCGCATGAAGTGCAGCTGACCGGGGTTGAGATGGGCCAAAGTGAGTTTCCTCACCTCGCCCAGATCAAGCCCATGCGCCTGATCAAGCGAGAGCAGCTGCGGGCGGGGAAGGGGCGTATCTTGCATCATTTTCTCGGCGGCTGACGGGGGCATCTGGTGATCCTCAAGCGTCTGGATTGTTCTGTGAAAAGGGTTTTGTGGCAATCGTGGTTCAGGCAACGCTGGCTGCCAGTGTCGATCCGGGGCGGGTGAGCCCCGCGCGATACTCGCGATAAGCGGCGCGCAGCATGTCGGAATCACGGTGCTGTGGCTGCCAGCCGAGATCGTTGAGGGCAGCGGAGGTATCGAGAATGCAGGTCTCGTCTGCGATGAGATATTGCTCCGGATCCATGATCGGCAGGTTGAGCCGGTCAAACAGGGCGAGTGTCATCTTCACCAGCGGCGCAGGCGTTGGCAGCAGGACAGATTTGCTGCCCGCCTCGGTGATCAATTCGCCAAGGAGCTGCTTCACTGAAGGCGGGTTGGTGGAGCCCAGATTATAGGCGCGGTTTGGCACGCCGGCGCGCCAGCCAGCCTCGGCGGCGGAGGCGCAATCATAGACCGAGATGAACTGGTAGGGGTTCTTGCCCGCTCCAATCATCGGCACGGGAAGATTGAGATCGATCAGCTTGAACAGCTTGGCAAGGATGCCAAGTCGACCCGGCCCGATGATCAGGCGCGGGCGGAAGATCGAGATATTGAAGCCGTTCTCGGCGCGCCAGCGCTCGCACAGCTGTTCGGCCGCAAGCTTCGAGCCGCCATAGTGGCCGAGAGGTTCCTTGCGTGCATCCTCGCGCTTGGGGATGTCATGCGTGTGGCCATAGATCATGTCGGTGGTGAACTGGACGAGGCGATGCGCACCGGCCTGTTGCATCCGGTCGAGGATATTCTCGACACCGTGGAAATTCACGGGATAGAAAAAATCATACCGCTTGGCGCGTACCTGCAAGGGCGAGAGCATCTTGGCTGCCAGATTGTAGACCATGTCACCGGCGGCCATCGGCACGGCATCGAGTGTCTCGCGGCGCGTCAGATCAATCCGGATTTGCGTCACGCCCTCGCGCGGCTGGGCGAGGGCGAGATCAGCCACCACCACCTCTTCACCTTGCGCGGCGAGGTTGGCAACAAGCTGTGTTCCGACAAAACCGTTCCCGCCAAAGACAATATGTTTCATTTCAGCACGCCTGATCCTGAGCTTCGTACGATATGCGGCTCCCGGCGCAAGGCGGATGCCAGAGCATCGCTCGCAGTGCTTAGCTCATCGAGATCAGAACTGTGCCCAGGCATATTGCGCCAATGCCAGCCACACGCAGCAACGTGACATTTTCGCCGAAGACGAAGAAAGCGTAGGCCGTCACGATGACGTAGGCGAGGCTCAGGAACGGATAGGCAAAGGAGAGTTCCACCTTCGACAGCACCACCAGATGCGAGGCCATGGAGATCACGAAGGTGCACAGCCCCAGAAACACGAAAGGCTGGAACACGACCTGAAACACTGTCTGGACGAGGCCCCAGAGCCCATCGCCAGCGAGTTTGAGCGGCCCGAGTGACATCATGCCCTGTTTCAGCATGATCTGGGCTGCGGCATTGGTTGTGACGGTGAAGAGAATGAGCCCGAGTGCCTGCGGTGTCGCGTTGATCATGATGCGCAATAGCCTCTCTGGTTGCATATGGCCGCGCCAATCTAGCCGGATTCATGCATTCAACAGGCAAAAGCTTGAGATTTGTTGAGGAGCCGGGATGCGCCGCGAAACAGGTTCGTGTCAGGCGGCAGCTGAGGGCGTCTTGTCAGTAGGCGGCTTTTCCGTGGGAGGCTTCTCACCCGGGGGTTTGTTTTTCGCCAGCTTTTCGGCGATGCCATAGAGCTGCTCGCGCCGCTCCATCTCGGCCCAGACATCTGTTGGGTTGATGCCAAGCTCCGTCCACAGCACCACCAGATTATACATCAGGTCAGCGCTTTCGAGGATAACCTGCTCACGTTCGCCGCGCACGGCATCAAGCCCGACCTCGACCGCCTCTTCAGCGACCTTCTTGGCCATTTTGGCAATGCCTTCGGTGAGCAATTTGGCCGTGCGTGAACCCGCCGCCTCGCCACCGCGGGCAGCCATTACAGCCAAGTGAAGGCGTTCGATGGCGTGTTTCATTCTGATTCGGTAGCAGGCTAAGATTACGGTGATGTGATACGCCGGCAAATTAACTCTGGATAGAGCACTCAGAGCCTCATCCGCAGCTATTCCAGCCTCAACCTGCGAATGACGCAAATACGCTTGCCACAGACTCGTAAACCGGGCGCTTGAATGGGATGATCAGCGCCGGCGTCTGGCCGAGCGGCACCCATTTCCAGGCATCGAACTCTGCCTTGTGGCCGCCGCCCGGATTGGCGACATTGATTTCGCTGTCACTGCCTTCAAAACGCAGCGCGAACCATTTCTGCGCCTGTCCGCGCCATTTGCCCTTCCAGCTCTCCCTGGCCACATCCAGCGGCAGATCATAGGTGAGCCAGCCAGGGGCCTCCATCAGCAGTGTGGCGGAGCGAACATTCGTTTCCTCAAGAAGCTCGCGGAACACCGCCTCGCGTGGAGCCTCCCCCTTGTCGATGCCGCCCTGCGGCATCTGCCATTCATGGCCGGGTGCGACATGCTCCTTCAAATTCTTGTTGGCGCGCCTGCCAATGAAAACCTCGCCCTGCGCATTGAACAGCGCAACGCCAACGCAGGGGCGATAGCCCTCGGGCGCATCTGCCAGGAAGGGCGATGCCTGTATCATATGGCGCGCCGCCCGTTATGCGCCATCACCGGATTGATCCGGTCGTCGAGGGGCTGCGCGTGGCCAGGCTGGTGATCGGCACGAGCGCGATGCCCTTTTGCTCGAGCGTGCGGCTCCAGCGGGCGATGCGGTCCACGGTGAGGGGCAGGGCGCTGGCCGAGGCGCTGGCGGTGCCCTTTTCGCGGGCGATCTCCTCAAGACGCTGGAGTTGCTTGTCGATGGCGTCAGCCCGGGCCGTGCCGTCCAGCACCAGATCAGCCTTGAGTGCCGGCGAGCGCGGGCCAGCCCCGCTGGTGAGCAGGCTGCGCGCCGATGAGCCATCATCAAGCACCATCAGGCCGCGTTGTGTGATCTCGCGCAGGATGGGTTGCAGTGCGGTTTCGTCGGCGGTGAAACGTCCACCCGTGAAGTTGACGATGCCGACATAGCCTGCAAACCGCGCCATCGCCCACTGCAGGCGCTCGATATTCTCAGCCGGCTTCAGCGAGGTGAGCAATGTGTGCGGGCCGGGGTCGCTGTCGGGATAATCGAAAGGCTCCATGGGCACCTGGAGCAAGACCTCATGCCCGTCGGTGCGCGCACGCGCCACATTGCGCTCCAGCTCCGTGCCATAGGGCGCGAAGGCAAGGCTCACCTGGCCTGGCAGCTTCGAAATGGCCTCGGTGG
>JBOFIL010000462.1:0-2796 GCA_051650165.1 Allobosea sp. | reverse complement strand
AGATGCTGATGTCGTTCGACCTTTCGGAGGGTAGCGTCTCGCGGCAGGTTCTGGATCAGGCATTGATGCGCCGCGACATGCCGACGCTTGCCGAGATAGCGGCCGCTCAGGAAAGCGCGCCGGCCTCCGAAACTCTGTCAGCGGCCGGGTCTGCGCCATCCCGCTTCTCAGGCCAGGACCCCGCGCAGTTCATCAACAACCTGCTGCCGCCTGAGGCAAGCGTGATTGATCCACGCGCCTGGGCTGCGCTGCCGGGCAAGGCCAAGACATATGAGTCTCTTGGCATCCGCGCGGGCGCGCCGCAGATGGATGCGGGAGGGCTCTTGCTTGGCGGTGTGAACAGCACAGAGACGATCCGCGCCGTCGAGACGATCAACGGTTACCCGGTGAGCGATCTGGAACAGGCGATGTATCCCTCGACCGACGCACCGGCAGATTCGCCCCACAAGTCGATCTCCGGCTTCCTTGGTGAGGGTGAGAGCCTGATTGAACGCCTTGCCCATGACAATGATCTTGTCGCTTCCTATGGCCTGACCCATCAGCAGGTCGCCGCGACAATGAGCTATTTCATTGCGATGGGGGACATTTACGGCGGGATGCGCACGCGCCGCACAGATGGCGACACCATCATGTTCAATGGGCGGCTGTTCACCGTCATACGCGACAACTGGGGCTTCCAGCCTTCGCCCTTCAGGGATGGCACGGAGTCGCGCGGTGATTACGAGGTGGTCAGCCTCGAGACAGGCGAAAGCATTCGCGTGGCAACGCTGGTGCGGGACATGGCCGAGCGTTACGGTTTCTATGAAGGCGATACGCAATACCGTGTCGACCCAGAAATTTGGATCAAGTTTCTTGGGCTTGATCAGGCAGGCGGCTCGGGCGGCACACCGTCCGGCGATGGGCCGACGGGTGGCAGGTCGTCGATTGCCAACAGCGAAAGCGACAGCACTGGCAACACGGCTGGACCCTATGCGCAGAATGGCGAGGCAGCCTATGTGCCGCGCGAAGTCTTGATCACTCCTTCGCCCGGCGGCTTCCCCGGCAATCAGATCATCATCAGCAATGGCGAGACGGGCCAGAAGGCCTATATCGTCAACACAAGGTCTGGCTACGCAGCAGTGCGGCTGGATTCAAAGGATGGCAAGCCGGCTTTTGACCTGAATGACACCAGCGTGTCCGAAGGCATGAAAATGCTGCCGGAAGCCTATGACAACCGCATGGATGTGGCGCGCAAACTGCGCGAGTCAGATGCTGGCGCTGCTCTCACCCAAGCACTGGCCGCGTCCTATGCTGATAGCCTCGATGCCGTCAAAGCCGTTGGCGCCGCCTTGCGTGGCTTCAACAATCTGGCGTCTGTCGAGAATGAGATTGGCGTGACATTGCTGACGTTGAGGGATGGCGACACCACACGCACTGTGGCTGTGCCAGAGGTGATCATCGGTAATTTCACGAGCACCATGCTGCCGATGATCGATATTTCCGTGTTTGATCCGGCGCAGGTGGTTGGCGTGCATCGCCTGCACACCCACCCGGCAGAGGGGTCCATTCTCGCCTGGAGCCAGGCGCTACTGTCAGATGGCGATGTGAACTTTGCGCGCGATGCCGCCGAGGATGATGCGGAGGCCTTCCCCAACCTTGAGGCCAGCGCTTTCTATTCGGTCGATGGGCTGACAGGCGGCATCACACGATTCATGACAGACGTGACAGATCCGGAATGGCCAGAACTTCTGGTGATGATCGGCGATAACCTCCCGGCGCGCACAGGGTTGGGCAAGGATCTCGTGGTTGCGACGCCGGCTCTTGAGCGCTCTGCGACGATCGAGCCCTATGAAGCCTTGAAGGCACGCGGAGATATTTCCGTGCAGCACAAGGCCTGGCGTACGAGTCATGATGAAATGATGCAGCAGATCGAGACACTCAATGAAGTGGTCTTCCTGCAGAACCAGACCCGCGCACCGGGTGCGCCGTTGCTGCAAACCATTGGCGTCATGTCGCTGCCCGTTCAGGACAGCGTCTATGGCCTGATCGAGGGCCGGCCCGTCAGTGCTGGCAATTTCTCGCATCTGGTTGATTTTCTCACCGTTGCCTATGCCGAGATGCAGGGCGTGGCCGATCTGGGGGCGCCATTGGCGCGTCTGGCGCAAGAGGTGAGGCTGGCTGCGACGACCGACCACCCGTTGCCGGCAAAGCTGCGTGGGCAGGTGGCGGGCGTTGTCGATGCGCTGGCAGAAATTCGCACGTCGGAGCCCGATGACAGCGTTGCCTATTTCGATGCGCAACTGGCTGAGCATGAGCAACGGCTCGCCGAAATTGACCAGCTGATCAACGCGCCGTCAGAGCCGCCAGAGACAGACAAGTCACAGCAGCCCCTGCTTCTCAAGGCAGGCAATGACCGCGCTCCCGTTGTCGCCACAGCCCCGCCGCGCCCGGAAACCCTGACCGCAATCGCAGCCCCTTCGCAGATACTGGGCAGGGGGGCCGAGAATGTTGTCTATGCTCATCCTGTGGATCCAGCTTTGGTCGTGAAGACCGCGCGCCCCTCCATGAAAGAGACCGCGCTGGAAAAGGCCCATGCTGAAAAAAGCTACCTTCAGTGGCTTAGCAATGCCGGCTTCCCTGTGCTGCTTCCCAGCGAGATCGTCAGTATTCCTGAGATGGCCTCCTATGGTTTGGTGATGCCGCGCGTCGATGGCGCATTCTTCAGCAAGGAACTTGTGCGTGACAAGCGGATGCTGACATCCGCAGAGTGGGCCTTGCTTGTCGAGATGCATGGTCAGAAAATGCTTGAGCAGCTGG
>JBOFIL010000461.1:0-6095 GCA_051650165.1 Allobosea sp. | reverse complement strand
AGTGCCTCGGAGATGTAATCGCCGATCTGCGCAGCCGGGTTGCGCCGGCGCGCATCCTCAAGGCTCAGCTGCTGGCTGTCATTCTCGACCAGCTCGACCACATGCAGGTGGCGAGAAAGCCTGAGCTCGCCGGTCTTGGTGTTGATGTCGGCATGGACATCTGTCTCCGCGCCGTAGCGCGAGCGCGCCGCCTTGGCGATGGCATCCTGCATCGCATCGACGACGATCTGCCGGTCGATGGATTTCTCGCGGGCGACCGCATCGGCGATCTGGAGAAGTTCAAGACGGTTGGCGCTGACGACCATGGGGGTCACTCCTCTGAAGGTGTGGTATCGGCATTGGAATTGCCGGTTTTGTCGTTGAATTTGTTTTTGGGGCGCGCCCCGGATTTGCCGGGTTGGGCTTTGCTGCCAGCGCGGCGCGCAGTCTCTTCGGGCGTGGGCATCTGCGGCGGCAGGCCGGATTTGCCGCGCTTGAGCGACTCGGCCACCAGAGCGTCAGTCAACACAAGCCTCGCCTCGCCGATAGCGCTGAGCGGAATGGCGACGCGCGCCTCATCCGCTGACGTATCGTCGAGATCAAGCAGGGCATCTGTTCCTGCGACGCCGGCCAATGTCCCGCGCCAGCGCTTGCGGCCATTGACGGGCACAGCGGCTTCAACACGCGCCACATGTCCGGCCCAGCGCTCGAAATCTCCGGCACGCACCAGAGGGCGGTCGATGCCGGGCGATGAGCATTCAAGATAATAAGCTGTGCCGATCGGGTCATCGAGATCAAGAAGCGGCGAAACCGCCTGGCTTACGGCTTCGCAATCATCAACATGCATGCTGCCATCGGGCCGCTCGGCCATGATCTGCACCGTACAGCCATTCTGGCCGGTGACGCGCACGCGCACCAGCCTGTAGCCGAGATCCTCAATGGCCGGCTCAATAATCATCGCCACCCGCGCGGCGACGCCGGATTCGGTGATGACGCGCGGCTCTCGCTCGCTCATGCCTGTCCCGTTGATGCGCTCTGGCGCAGCCAACAAAAAAGAGCGGGCCGGCGGGCCCGCTCTTGATCACCGGCCTGATGCCGAAACCAGAGCTTGATTTCTTGCGCCGCAGATAAGCGCATTGGCCGTCAAAAGCAAGCAGCTTCATCCATTCCGCCTGTTACGCGATCCTTATTGCATACCCTTGGCTTTCCAGCATCGCGCTAACCCCTCGGTGACATCTTCCAGCTAAGGTGATGGCAGAGTGTGTGGGGTAAGGATTTGGCATGTCAGCGGTGAACGCGTTGTTGCGCGACCTTGAAACGAGTTTTGGCACGACAACCGACAGCGAGCGGGCCGTGACGGTCTCGCGCCTGACCGATCTGTTCCTTGTCACTGCGCAAGGCCTTACCGATGAGCAGATCGCGGTTTTCGATGTCGTGATCGGCCGGCTTGCAAGCGAGATCGAGACGCGCGCCCGCGCCGAACTCTCCCATCGCCTTGCCGATGTCGGCAATGCCCCGCATGGCGTTGTACGCATGCTGGCGCTGGACGAGATCGATGTCGCGCGCCCGGTTCTCACCCGTTCGACGCGCCTGACGGAAGAAGATCTTGTCGCGGTTGCCTCGCAAAAGAGCCAGGATCACCTGCTTGCGGTGACGCAGCGCCCCCTTTTGTCCGAGCCGGTCACCGATTTTCTGGTGCTGCGCGGCAACCAGAATGTCAGCCGCGCCGTGGCGGGCCACGCCTCCGCTCAGCTTTCGCGCCGTGGCATGTCGCTCTTGGTGACCCGCGCCCGGCGCGATGAATCCCTTGTGACCTTGCTCAGCGAGCGCGGTGATGTGCCCGCCGAACTGATGTCGCAGCTTGTCGCGGTGGCCAAGGATGCCGCCCGTCAGCGGCTCGTCGAGACCGTATCGGCCGAAGAGGCCGTCAAGGCCGAGGCCGCGGTCAATGGTGCTGCCCAGCAGGTGGTTGCGCCCGATGCCGCCGCCGAAGTTGGCGCAGAGGTGCAGCGCTATGAGGCGGCGCTTGCCGAGGTGCGCGCGCTCGAAGCAGCCCGCAAGCTCAATCAGAACGAGATTCAGGCCTTTGCCGAGGCCGGCAAGATTGAGCATGTGATCTGCTCTGTTGCCGTCATCACCGGGCTTGGCATCGCTGCTGCCGAGCGGGCCATGATGGGGCCGGATCGTGACACCAACCTCATTCTTGGCAAGGCGCTGAGCTGGAGCTGGCCGGTGGTGCGTGCCGTGCTCAAGTTGCGCCCCGCCGAGGAGCAGGCCGAACATCTCCTCGACAAATCCCGCGAGGGGTTTGAGAACCTGTCACCAACCACAGCCCAGCGCGTGTTGCGTTTCCTGGTGATGCGCGAAGAGGCCGGTCGCTCGGCCTTCAAGGGCGGCAAGGCATCCTCTGTCAGCGCGTGATGCGCCGTGCCATGATGTAGCCGGGTTTGCGACCGGCGAGAATTGCCTTGGCCTCGTAGCGTGTGCGCACCCAGCCCTCATGGGGGGTGTGCCAATCCGCTGCGCATTCATCTGTCCATTGCAGCTCTGTTGATCGGCCAAGGCGCGCCAGTGTCCAGCCGACATAATCATCAATGTCGCTGGCAAAGCGGAATGCCCCGCCGGGCTTGAGCACGCGCGCAATCTCGCTGAGCGTGGCTTCAGAAACAAAGCGGCGCTTGCGCTGCCGCCGCTTCGGCCAGGGATCAGGATAGAACAGATCAACCCGCGCGAGGCTTGCAGCAGGCAGGCGCTTCAGCAGCATGGCGGCGTCGGCATCCCACAGGCGGATGTTGGTCAGGCCCCGCAGCTGAATGGCAGCCAGTGCTTTTGCCAGCCCGTTGACGAAGGGCTCGCAACCAATGAAGCCGACATCAGGCGCCGCTTCCGCTGCTGCAATCAGATGTTCAGCTCCACCAAAGCCGATTTCGAGCCGGAATTCGTGCATCGGTGCAGGAAACAATGCGCCAAGTTCTGCGATGCTGCCCTGGGGCAGGCGCAGCCGCGGCAGCAAGGCGTCGATCAGCTCCTGCTGGCCGGGGCGCAGGCGCTGCCCGACGCGCCGACCGAAAAAGGCCCGCTCCGCAAGAAGGGGCTGCTCCGCGAGACGGTTTTCGGTGTCCATGGGCTGGGCCTCGGTCAAGCCACTCTCCGCAATGCTGCTTCAAAAAAGAAACGGGCGGGCAAAAAGAAACGGGCCGGAGCTTTTGGCCCCGGCCCGGCATAATCGTCAAGCGTCAAAGCTCAGGCGAGGGCCTTCTTCAGCGCATCGACAAGATCTGTCTTCTCCCATGAGAAGCTGCCATCGCGGCCGGCCTTGCGGCCAAAATGGCCATAGGCTGAGGTCTTGGCGTAGATCGCCTTGTTGAGGCCCAGATGCTCGCGGATGCCGCGGGGTGACAGGTCCATCACCTTGGCAACAGCGGCTTCGACAGCAGCAGCATCCACCTTGCCGGTGTCATGCAGGTCAACATAGACCGAGAGCGGCTGCGACACGCCGATGGCGTAGGAGAGCTGGATGGTGCAGCGGTCGGCCAGCTTGGCCGCCACCACATTCTTGGCGAGATAGCGCGCGGCATAGGCTGCCGAGCGATCCACCTTGGTGGGATCCTTGCCAGAGAACGCGCCGCCGCCATGCGGAGCCGCACCGCCATAGGTGTCCACGATGATCTTGCGGCCTGTGAGGCCGGCGTCGCCATCCGGGCCGCCGATTTCGAACTTGCCGGTCGGGTTCACCCACCACTTGGTGTTCTTGGTCACCCAGCCCTGAGGCAGCACATCGGTGATGTAGGGCTCGACGATCTTGCGCACATCGGCGGAAGAGAGGCCCGGCGCATGCTGGGTCGAGAGCACGATCTGCGTGACTTCAACCGGCTTGCCATTCTCGTAGCGGATGGTGAGCTGGCTCTTGGCATCGGGCTCAAGCTTGGCAGCCGCGCCTTCCTTGGCGTGGCGGGCCTTGGCCAGCACTTCAAGGATCTTGTGCGCATAATAGATCGGGGCTGGCATCAGCTCCGGCGTCTCGCGGCAGGCATAACCGAACATGATGCCCTGGTCGCCAGCGCCCACATCCTTGCTGCCGGCTTCGTCGACGCCCTGCGCGATGTCAGCCGATTGCGGATGCAGCAGCACATCGATCTTGGCAGTCTTCCAGTGGAAGCCGTTCTGCTCGTAGCCGATGGCGCGGATTGCCTTGCGGGCAGCCGACTTGACCTTCGACTTCATCTGCTTCTCGGTCAGATTTGTGCGAACCTCGCCAGCAATCACGACGCGGTTGGTCGTTGCCAATGTCTCGGCAGCAACGCGCACCTGTGCAGGGTCCATGCCGGCCTTGGCACCTTCCTTGAAAAACAGATCGACGATCTCGTCCGAGATGCGGTCGCAGACCTTGTCTGGATGGCCTTCGGAAACGGACTCACTGGTGAAAAGATAATTCTGGCGGGACACGGCGCGCGGTGCTCCAATTTCGAGGATGACAATGCCTCATCGCTGCTGCTGTCAGCATATCTTGCGGCGGGAGGCGTGAAAAAGCGCGCTCTTCTGGCAGCGGGGCCGTTCGCCGTCAAGGTCTGTGGGCGGCTAAAAGCCGGATTTGTTCGTAATCCCGAACGATTCCGCCATCCTCAGCCAAGATAGAGCAGGGACAAGCCCCAAGGCAGATGTTCATCTGTCTTGGGGGCATTGTCGTGTGAAGGCCTGCCTTCAGCCCTCGCTTGAGTCGCTCGCGAGCGACTCCACGAGATCAATCACGCGGCGGCGCACCTTCGGGTCCGCAATGCGGATGAAGGCCTTGTTGAGCTGAACGCCCTCGCTTGTGGAGAGGAAGTCAGCGACATAACCGGGCCCGGTCGCCTCCGACATGCCAGCTGCACTGGCAGTTGCATCACCAAGTGGCGCGCCTTCAAAAAAGAAGGACACCTGGACACCCAGTATCTTCGCGATGTTCTGCAACCGGCTCGCACTGATGCGATTGGTGCCTTTTTCGTATTTCTGGATTTGCTGGAAGGTGAGGCTGAGCGCCTCGCCCAGCTTTTCCTGGCTGATGCTCAGCAGCATCCGGCGCAAGCGCACCCGGCTGCCAACATGGCGATCAATTGGATTCGGTATTTTTTTCATTGTTGCCCCCGATTGAGAATCGTCAGGAGGATGAGTTGGACCGCCGCGACCACCGCGCCCCGATAATGCCTGATGCCACGATTATAGTTAACAAAAGAAAAATACCATCCCCAATACGGGAATAGACTGTTGATGCCAGCGATCGCGGCAGCGCGCTATCCAGAACGTCTTCGCTGCCAAGGTCAAGGCGCGCCAGAATGCGCCCATGGCCATCCACAACGCCGGATATGCCAGTATTGGCCGCGCGCACCAGCGGCACGCCTTCCTCGATCGCCCTGAGTCTTGCCTGCGCAAAGTGTTGATGCGGCCCGGTTGTGCGCCCGAACCACCCATCATTGGTCACGTTGAGCAGAAGTCCGGGCCGCGCGCCCCTTGGAATGACCGAGCCTGCAAATACAGCCTCATAGCAAATCAGCGGGCTCGCCAAAGGCAGGCCAGGGATTCGCAGGCTTTTCAGCTCCGTAGCCGAAGCAAATCCACCCGGAACCGCGACGAATTCCTTCAGGCCAACGCTGCGCAACAGCCGGTCAAATATCGCGGGCAGGTATTCACCGAAAGGCACAAGATGATGCTTGTCGGCGCTGGCAATGATGCCGTCGCGCTTGGCCACCACCTGAATGGAGTTGTAGATCGGCGCACGGCTTTCGCCCGGCAATGCATCGCCGGCGCGTGCTGCCCCGGTGATCAGCGTGGTCTGGGCCGGCAGGGCGGCCTGGATGCGCGCCAGAGCCGCGGGAGAGCGCCCCAGCAGAAAAGGAAAGGCTGATTCTGGCCAGATCAGATGTGTCACATCCTGCAGGCCAAGCGTGCGCGGCCCGGTGGCCCGGTCTGACAGGGCCAGATAGCGCGACAGAATCGCCTCGCCTGCTTCAGGGCGGAATTTCGCGTCCTGCGGCAGGTTGGGCTGGAGAATGCGCAGCTTGACATTCGGCACCAGCGGCGACGGCGCGGCTGGCACCCGCCACAGACCGAATGCGCCCATGCAAGCCAGCAACAGCGCG
>JBOFIL010000460.1:0-3028 GCA_051650165.1 Allobosea sp. | reverse complement strand
CGGAGCCTTGCCGCGTCCGCGTGGGTTTCTCGCAGCCATTGCATCCACATTGGCGCAAGGTCGCACGGCGCTGATTGCCGAGATCAAGAAGGCAAGCCCGTCCAAAGGCCTGATCCGCGCCGATTTTGATCCGCCAGCTCTTGCGAGGGCCTATGAGGCTGGTGGCGCGACGTGCCTCTCGGTGCTCACCGACACACCCTCATTTCAGGGCAAACCTGAATATCTCGCAGCTGCGCGTGATGCGTGCAGCTTACCGGCGTTACGCAAGGATTTTCTCTACGACACCTATCAAGTGGCAGAGGCACGCGCCTGGGGCGCAGATTGCATCCTGGTGATCATGGCAAGCGTTGATGATGCGACCGCGCGCGATCTGGTTAGCGCCGCGCATGATCATGGCATGGATGCGCTGGTGGAGGTGCATGACGAGCCAGAGCTTGAGCGCGCGTTGAGGCTCAATTCACCCCTGATCGGCGTCAACAACCGCGATCTGCGCAGCTTCCATGTTGATCTCGCCGTCACAGAAAGGCTCTCGCGGATGGTGCCAGCGGATCGTATTCTGGTGGGCGAAAGTGGCATCTTCGCGCCTGCCGATGTTGCGCAGCTGGCGCGCGTTGGCGCACGCACCATTCTGGTGGGCGAAAGCCTGATGCGCCATGAGGATGTGGCAGGAGCAACCCGCGCCCTCCTCACTTCGGCGGCCGAGGCTGCCGCGTGAGCAAGCTGACCCATATTGACGAGACAGGCGCGGCCAACATGGTCGATGTCGGCGACAAGGCCCTGACAAGCCGCATTGCTACCGCGGAAGGCCGCGTCGTGATGCTGCCGGAAACACTCGCGCTGATCCGCTCTGGCGATGCCAAGAAGGGCGACGTGCTGGGAACAGCGCGCCTTGCCGGCATCATGGCCGCCAAGCGCACACATGAGCTGATCCCGCTCTGCCACCCGCTCCTGCTCACCAAGGTGCGCGTGGAATGCGAGCCTGATGATAGCTTGCCCGGCATCCGCATTGTGGCCGAAGCGCGCGTAAGCGGCCAGACTGGCGTCGAGATGGAGGCGCTCACCGCTGTGTCAGTCGCGTGTCTGACCATCTACGACATGGTCAAGGCGGCTGATCGCGGCATGCGGATTGAGGGTATTCAGCTCACCGGAAAATCCGGCGGGAAATCCGGCAGCTGGACACGCGCGGCAGAGGGCTGAGCATGGGTCTTCTCTCTGTCGAGGAGGCACAAAGCCGTTTGATCAGTGCGATCACGCAGCCTGTCGGGGTTGAAGCTATTTCGCTCGCCGCCGCCCATGGGCGCATTCTTGCCGCTGACCTTGCCGCCTTGCGCACACAGCCCCCCTTCCCCGCCTCGGCCATGGATGGCTATGCCGTGCGCGCCGTTGATCTCTCCCCCGGAGCCCGCCTGCTTGTGATTGGCGCGTCTGCCGCCGGGCATCGGTTTGCCGGCTCAGTGAATGCCGGCGAGGCTGTGCGTATTTTCACAGGCGCGCCAGTTCCGGATGGTGCCGACACCATCCTGATTCAGGAGAACGCTGAGGGCGTCGGCTCTCCAATCATTACAGCGCTGCAAGCAGAGCCGGTGGGGCGATTTGCGCGCCCCGCGGGGCTCGATTTTCGCGAAGGCGAAATACTGTTGAAGGCCGGCCAAAGCCTGGATGCCGCCCGGCTTTCACTCGCCGCCAGCATGGGCCATGCGATGCTGAGCGTGCGGCGCAAACCCCGCATTGCCATTCTCGCCACGGGCGATGAACTCGTCGAAGCTGGCGAGCTCCGTGGACCTGATCAGATCATTTCTTCCAACAGCCACGGCCTCAAAGCCTTGATCGTGGAGGCAGGCGGCGAGGCGATCGACCTTGGCATTGCCGCTGACAATATGGACGCGCTCGATGCGGCTTTTGAACGCGCTGGGATCCTCAAGGCCGACGCCATCGTCACGCTGGGCGGCGCATCGGTTGGTGATCATGATCTTGTGCAGCACGCGCTAGCCCGCCGTGGCCTCGCGCTCGATTTCTGGAAGATAGCGATGCGCCCTGGCAAGCCGCTGATGTTTGGCCAGATGGGTGCGCAGTTGGTCATTGGCCTGCCAGGCAATCCGGTTTCATCGCTGGTCTGCGGCATTGTATTCGTGCAACCCATGGTGCGGGCGCTCGCCGGAGCAAGCGGCTCACTGCTTCCTGCCACGACGCTTGTGCGGCTGGGGCGCGACCTGCCCGCCAATGATGAGCGGGCGGAATATATGCGTGTCACCTTGTCTGATGAGGCCGGCGATCTGCCGATTGCAACGCCCTTCGCGAAACAGGATTCGTCGATGCTGAGCCGGCTTGCAAGCGCGGACGCCCTGCTGATCCGCCCACGGCATACCGGCCCCGCCAAGCAAGGCGATATGGCGACAGCCATCCTGCTCCGGCCTCGCGCCTGAAAAGGCAACCATGTCCCTAAATCGCCACTTGCGGAACGCAGCATGAACATATAGATTGTTCGTGATTTGTTTCAAGGCCGCAGATTCGGGGCATTACCCGACACGGCAATGCGAAGAGGTTTTGTCGACATGCTGACGCGGAAACAGCACGAGCTGCTGCGGTTCATTCACGAGCGCCTGCGCGAAACGGGCGTGCCGCCCTCTTTCGACGAAATGAAGGACGCGCTCGATTTGCGCTCCAAATCCGGCATCCACCGGCTGATACTCGCGCTGGAGGAGCGCGGCTTCATCCGCCGCCTTCCAAACCGCGCCCGCGCTCTGGAAGTCGTCAAAATGCCTGAGGCTGCCGCCGGCGGCGCACGCAAGTTCAGCCCCAGCGTGGTCGAAGGCGGTCTTGGCAAGGTCAAGCCGGTTTCAAATACACCTGCTGAAGACAATGGCCGCAATGTCGCTATTCCCGTCATGGGTCGCATCGCTGCCGGCACGCCCATTTCTGCAATCCAGCACCGTAGCCACACGATCTCGATGCCAGCCGACATGCTCGGCAACGGCGATCACTATGCGCTTGAGGTGCGCGGTGACTCGATGATCGAGGCCGGCATTCT
>JBOFIL010000459.1:0-1607 GCA_051650165.1 Allobosea sp. | reverse complement strand
TCCAGTTCGCGCCCGCGCCGCAGACCGACCTTAACCGCATTTACCGGGTGGACCGCCAGAACGGCGAGGTGGGGGCGTGCCAGTATGGGCTGAAGGATGGCTCGATCGGCGTGACGCTCTGCTTTGCGGCCGGGGAGGGTGCAGGCCCGCAGGAGGCATCGGATTATGCGCTGGTTTCCTCGCGCCATGACCGCGAGGGCGGTGTGTTCCGCGTTGACCAGAAATCCGGCGCGATGAGCATCTGCTATGTCTATGATGAGAAGGTGGTCTGCACTCCGCAGGGCAAATGAGCTTTGCTGGATGTGCTAGAGGTTGAATGCCCCGCCAACAGGACACTCCCCATGCCGCTGACCCTGAACGACCCTTCCCTGCTGATTTCACAGAACTATATCGACGGCGCCTGGGCTGGCGCGGGTGTCGATGCAGTCGAAAATCCAGCCACGGGCGAGGTGCTTGCCCGCGTGCCGCATCTTGGCGCGCCTGAGGCGACGCAGGCGGTGGAAGCGGCTGCCGAGGCTTTCAAGGGCTGGTCGAAGAAGCTCGCCAAGGAGCGCAGCGCCGTGATGCGCAAATGGTTCGAGCTGATCATGGCGAACCAGGAGGATCTGGCGCAGATCATGACCGCCGAGCAGGGCAAGCCACTGTTCGAGGCGCGCGGCGAGGTGGCTTATGCGGCCAGCTTCGTCGAGTTCTATGCCGAGGAGGCCAAGCGCATCTATGGCGAGACGGTGCCAACGCCGTTCCCGAATTCGCGCATCATGATCCTGCGCCAGCCCATCGGCGTCATTGCAGCGATCACGCCGTGGAATTTCCCCGCCGCGATGATCACCCGCAAGATCGCGCCGGCACTTGCGGCAGGCTGCACAGCGCTGGTCAAGCCTGCACCCGAAACACCGCTCACTGCGCTGGCCCTCATCGAATTGGCGCATCGCGCGGGTTTCCCGAAGGGTGTGATCAACATCATCACAGGTGATGCCCCCGCCATCGGCAAGGTGTGGTGCGAGCATGAGGCGGTGCGCTTCATTGGCTTCACGGGCTCGACTGAGGTGGGCAAGATCCTGTTCCGCCAGTCAGCGAATGGCGTGAAAAAGCTCGGCCTTGAGCTTGGCGGCAATGCGCCCTTCATTGTGTTCGATGATGCTGATCTGGATGCTGCGGTCGAGGGCGCGATCATCTCGAAATACCGCAACATGGGCCAGACCTGCGTGTGCGCCAACCGCATATACGTGCAGGCTGGCATTTACGACGCTTTCGTCGAGAAATTCGCCCGCAAGGTCACGGAGCTGAAGGTTGGCAATGGCGCTGAGGTTGGCGTCATGCAGGGGCCGCTCATCACCATGGAGGCGGTTGAGAAGGTGGAGCGCCATGTCGCCGATGCGGTGGCCAAGGGCGCAAAACTGGTGGTGGGCGGCAAGCGCCACGCACTGGGGCGCACCTTCTTCGAGCCAACGGTTCTCTCGCATGTCACGACAAGAATGCTCGTGACGCAGGAAGAGACCTTCGGACCGATGGCACCAATTTACAGCTTCACCGATGAAGCCGATGTGATCCAACAGGCCAACGCCTCGCAATATGGCCTGGCCTCTTATTTCTATGCGCGCGATGTC
>JBOFIL010000458.1:0-12530 GCA_051650165.1 Allobosea sp. | reverse complement strand
TGTTCTCGCGCGACATGCTCGACACCAAGGCACGCATGACCAATACGCGGCGGCTGATGCGCGATCTCGTGCGTATCGCTGAGCGCAAGAAGGCGGCTTGAGCAGTTGACTCGTTGCCCCGCGCCAGCACTATCGCAAGCGGCTGATGTGACGTAACGGGATAAGTCGTGGCGGGGCGTATGCGGGTGTCGAGTTATCTCAGATCAGGGCGCGTTTTCGCAGCCATCCTGGCTATCGCAGCCTTGCCGTGGCCTGCAAATGCACAATCCGGCATCCAGACCAGCGTTCCGACGGCGATCCTCATGGATGCTGACAGTCGCTCCGTGCTGTTTGAGAAAGGCGCGGATGAGCTGACCGCACCTGCCAGCATGGTCAAGGTCATGACTGCTGCCGTCGTGTTTGGCGAGATCAAGGAAGGTCGCCTCAAACTCGAAGACGAGTTGCCCATTTCGGAAAGCGCCTGGCGAAGGGGCGGCGCGCCTTCCGGTGGTTCGGCGATGTTCGCAGCCCTCAACAGCCGCATCAAAGTGCAGGATCTACTGGCGGGCCTCATCGTGCAATCGGGCAATGATGCCGCGATTGCGCTGGCGGAGGGCATTGCTGGCTCTGAATCCGCCTTTGTCGGGCGCATGAATGCCTATGGCGCAAGGCTTGGCCTTACCAAAAGCCGCTATGCCAATGCCACAGGCTTTGGTGACCCGCAGCAGAAGATGTCGGCGCGCGAACTGGCCGCTCTGTCATTGCATGTGATTGAGGCTTACCCCGATCTTTACCCGATCTTCGCGCAGCGCGAATTCACCTGGAACCGCATTCGCCAGCAGAACCGCAACGCACTTCTCACGATGGAGATCGGTGCGGATGGCCTGAAAACCGGCAATATCGCGGATTCGGGCTTCGGCATTGCCGGTTCAGCCATTCAGAATGGCCAGCGCCTGATCGTCGTGGTCAATGGCGCGAAAACCGCGCGCGAGCGCGAGCTTGAGGCGCGCAAATTGCTTGAATGGGGCTTTCGTTCATTCGATGCCCGGCAGGTGTTCATGGCCGATGAAGTGATCGGCGAAGCCAGCGTGTATGGCGGGGCGAAGCGCGGCGTTGGTGTCACCGCAGGCAAGGCTGTCAAGATGCTGGTGCCGCGCGGCACATCAGAGCGCGTGCAGGCACGCGTGATCTATACCGGGCCGCTGAAGGCTCCTGTCGCCAAGGGCACGGAAATCGGCCGGTTGCGGATCACCCGCGGCGAGGTGAAGGCGCTTGATCTGCCGGTCTATGCAGCTGAGGATGTGGCTGAAGGGTCACTCACCCGCAAAGCCACGGATGCGGTGCTTGAACAGGGCGTGATCTGGTTCCGCAAGGCGCTGGGGCGCGGTCCCGTTTGAATGAGGCGCATGTGAATTCGAAGGCCGGGCAGCAAGGCGTCTTCATTACGCTCGAAGGCGGGGAAGGCGTCGGCAAATCGACGCTCGCAAAAGGCCTGGCTGCACATTTCACGAAGGCAGGCCGCGAGGTGCTGCTGACGCGTGAGCCTGGTGGCACACCCTTGGCCGAAGAATTGCGCGATGTGATCCTGAAGGGCGAGGCCAAGAAGGCCGGGCCATTCGCTGAGGCGATGCTGTTTTCGGCTGCCCGCATCGACCATATCGACAAGCTCATCCGTCCGTCCTTGAACGCAGGCCGCATTGTGATCTGTGACCGCTTTGCGGATTCCACCCGCGCCTATCAAGGGGCGTTGGGGCGCATGGATCGCGGGCTCCTCACCGCGCTGGAACGCGTGACGCTGAACGGTATCAAGCCAGATTTGACGTTGATGCTCGATCTGCCCGCCGAGGAAGGGCTGGCGCGCGCCAAAGCCCGCCGGGGTGAGGGCGAGACAGATCGTTTCGAGGCCGAGCGCATTGGGTTTCACCGCAGGCTGCGACAGGCTTTTCTCGATATTGCAGCCAGCGAGCCGGAGCGCTGCGTGGTGATCAATGCGGCACTTGCGCCGGGTGAGGTGCTGGCCATGGCGCTCAGCGCCTGCGCCGCGCATGATCTCGTGGGAGCCGGCGCTGGCGCTGGCATGAATGGTCTGCCAGAGACAGGCTCATGAGCGAAACTGAACCCGATAAGCTGGATGGCGCGCTACACCCGCGCGATACAGCCGTGCTGCTTGGCCATGATGCGCCTGAGGCAGCTGTGCTCGCCGCAATCAATGGCGGCAAGTTGCATCATGCCTGGTTGCTTTCGGGGCTGGAGGGCATCGGCAAGGCGACATTCGCTTACAGGCTTGCGCGCCGCCTGCTTATGGGCTTGAAGCCGGGCGAAACACTCACAAGCCTTGATGTTCTGCCAGATCACCCGGTGGCGAGGCAGATCGCCGCGCAATCGCACCCGGACATCGCCATCATCCGCCGTGGCTTCCAGAAGGATGGCAAGACGCTCTCACGCACCATTGCGGTCGAGAATGTGCGGCGCGCGGTGGATATGTTCGGCTCTACGGCGGCGGCTGGCGGCTGGCGCATCTGCATTGTCGATTGCGCCGACGAGATGAACATCAATGCCGCCAATGCGCTCTTGAAAATGCTGGAAGAGCCGCCGCCGCGCGGGTTGTTCCTGTTGATTTCGCACCGTCCCGGCAGACTGTTGCCCACCATCCGCTCGCGGTGTCGGAGGCTGGATTTCGCACCGCTTTCGCGAGCCCATGTGGAGGCTGCGATGCGCGCGGCAGGCGGGGTCGGCACAGATCAGGATTTCGCCCGTGCTGCCAGCCTCTCGGGTGGCTCGGTGATGGCAGGATTGCAGCGGCTCGATCCTGAAATCCTCGCTCTGATCGAGCAGGTGAGGGGCTTGCTGGCTGCGCTCCCCATGCTTGATCTCAAAGCGGTGATGGCGCTCTCTGAAGAGGTCAACGGCAAAGCCGGCGAGGAGGCGTTGCATCTGGTGCTCGATACCATCGAGCTGTGGGCAAGCGAGGAACTGCGCCGCCATGCGGGCAAGGGGGCAGGCCAGATCAGGCCAATGCTGGATGCCTTCGATGCGGGCCGGCGCGCTCTGTATGACGCGCTGACCTATAATATCGACCGCCGCCCCGCGCTGATCGGGCTGTTTCAGGACATGGCAGCCGCGAGGCGCACCAGGGCGGGGTGAGGCTCAGTCCTTATTTCCTCAGCCCTTGCTATCCTTCGCGATGGGCTCGACATAAGCCAGCCCCATATCCCACGGGAAATAGATCCAGGTGTCCTGGCTGACCTCCGTGACAAAGGTATCGACCATGGGCCGCCCTGCTGGCTTGGCGTACACCGTGGCAAAATGCGCATTCGGCAGCATGGCGCGCACGATCTTGGCGGTCTTGCCGGTGTCGACAAGGTCATCAATCACCAGCACACCCTTGCCGTTGCCATCGCCCAGCGCCTTGATCGAAGGCGCAACATCCTTCAGCACCATCAATTCCGACTGGTTCTTGTAGTCATGATAGCTGGCGATACACACCGTCTCGATGAGGCGCAGGCCCAGCTCGCGGCAGACAATCGCCGCCGGCACCAGCCCGCCGCGCGTGATGCAGACAATCGCCTCGAACGGCCCGGCCTCGGCGAGCCGCCATGCCAGCGCGCGGGCATCGCGGTGAAACTGGTCCCATGATACGGGGAATGCCTTGTCGCCGGGCTTGGCCATGGTGATGATCCTTCACATGCTGCTGGTTCTGTTCCAGCGCAAAGCCGAGGCGCATGCAAGATGGACGAAGGCAATCATCCACGCCTGATCCGTGTCAACGATCAGATTGCGCTGCTGCCGGGCGAAATATCCGAGACGTTCCAGCGCGCATCGGGCCCTGGCGGACAGAATGTCAACAAGGTCGCGACCGCGGTGCAGCTGCGTTTCGATGCGGCCAACTCGCCCAGCCTGGCTCAGGATGTGCGCGAAAAGCTCATCGCGCTTGCCGGCCAGCGCGCCACCAAGGATGGCGTCATCGTCATCATCGCCGATGAGCACCGGCTGCAATCGCGCAACCGCGAGGCGGCGCTCGAGCGTCTGATCGAGCTGATCCGCGCGGCAAGCCATCGCCCCAAACCCCGCCGCAAGACCAAGCCAACGCTTGGCTCTAAGCTCAGGCGCATGGATTCAAAGACCAAACGCGGCAACATCAAGCGTGGGCGTGGCAAGGGCGTGGATGTGGAGTGAGGCTGCTCCCTCGCCCCGCTTGCGGGGAGAGGGTTGGGGTGAGGGGCTTTCGCCACTGCACCCTTGCCGGAGGTTGCCCCTCATCCTGTCCTTCTCCCCGCTTGCGGGGAGAAGGGACGCGCGTAGCCATGCTGCCTATCCTCTCTCGCCCCGCTTGCGCGGAGAGGGTTGGGGTGAGGGGCACTTCTTCCCCCTTTTTGGAGGAGCGGTGCGAAGCTTCACATCCCCGCCAGCATCTGCTCCACGGCGATCTTGGCCTCTGCCAGCTTTTCAGCATCGCGCGAGCGTACCACCACATTGGTGTTCGGCTGGCTATCCTCATCCCAGAATGGATAGGAGCCGATCACCACATCCGGGTAGGCCTTGGCGAGCGCGGCGAGCGGCGTGCCGATGTCGCCTTCGCGCTTGTTGGCTCGCACGGTTTCGGCCAGAATCTTCACGCCAGTTTCGAGCGTTGGCGCGACAGCATCGAGCATCGCCTGCATGATCGAGGGCACGCCCGCCATGGTGATGACGTTCTTGATGCGGAACCCCGGCGCCTTCGAGATCGGGTTGGCGATGAGGTCAGCGACCTCCGGGATGCGCGCCATGCGCATCCGCGCCTCGTTGAGCTCTTCGGGTTGGAAGCGCTCGCGCAACATCGCCACTGCGCGCGGATCATGGCTGATCTTCACGCCCATGGCGCAGGCAATCGCATCCGCCGTGATGTCGTCATGGGTGGGGCCGATGCCGCCGGTGGTGAACACATAGGTGTAGCGCCCGCGCAATGCGTTCAGCGCCGCGACGATCTCGTCCATCAGATCAGGCACCACGCGGACCTCGCGCGTCTCGATGCCGATCTGGGTGAGGAACTCGGCGATATAGCCGATGTTCTTGTCCTTGGTGCGCCCGGACAGGATTTCATCGCCAATCACGAGAATGGCTGCCGTGATATGGGTCATGCGTGGTGAATTCATTGTTTTGCTCGCACTGTCTGATCCGTAGCAAAGCTGTGGTGAACAAGAATTGCCTTCCAGAGAGCTGCCATCCATAAACCTGTTGTGGTTCACGCGCCCCTGCCAAGGAATGCGCTCCGCCATGCGTTTTCTGCCTATGCACTCCAGCAACCACGATGAAGGCTCAGCCATGTCAAACCCTGATGAGGATCGTGCTGCCGAGGCCAAGGCCGCGCTGGAGCGTGTGCGCCGCGATTCCGAGACGCTTGGCGGCTCGACCATGGCGCGCGCTGCTGGAGACAAGGCAAAAGGCTGGGCCGATCATTTCGTGGCAAAGGATGCTGTGGGGCAGGGCGAGCAGGGCGAGACGGATGCTGCCGAGCTTTGGGGCCGACGCATCGGGCGCGGCCTCTCGCTGATCGGCGTGATTGTGCTGACCTATCTGCTCGGCCAGCAACTCAAGCTGTGGTGAGCACTGAAAACCGATGGGCAAGATCGACTGGAAATCGGCGCGTGCGCCATGCCTTGATGAAATCGAGACTATCGCACGCGAGGCCTACACCCGCCTGCCAGAGGCGTTTCAGGCCGCGTGCAAGGATGTGGTGTTCCATGTCACGGAGTTTCCGGATGATGATGTCATCGCTGAAATGGAGCTGGAAAGCCCGTTCGATGTATTGGGCCTTTTCACAGGTGCCGGCTTGCCGATGATGGGGACCGGCCCTGAAACCGGGCAAATGCCCAATACCATCCACCTCTACCGCCGCCCCATCCTCGATTATTGGGCCGAGCATGATGAGACGCTGGAGCATCTCGTCGCCCATGTGCTGATCCACGAAATTGGCCATCAGCTTGGCCTCTCGGATGAGCAACTGGAGGCGATTGAGGCGCAAGGGTGAGGGGATGTCGCAAGGGTGAGGGGGTAAGTGAATGCCGCACAGCTATGCAATGCAGCCTCAAGGCTTTGCAGAAGGGCCGGGATCGGCTAACAGCCGCGCATCGAACAGGAGCTTGAGACATGCAGCCATTCACCGTGCTTGAGGGCGTTGCCGCGCCAATGCGGGTCATCAATGTCGATACGGACATGATCATCCCCAAGCAGTTCCTGAAGACCATCAAGCGCACGGGCCTCGGCAAATCGCTGTTCTATGAGGCGCGGTTTGACGAAAAGGGCAACGAGAACCCGGATTTCGTTCTGAACAAGCCGGCCTATCGCAAGGCGCAGGTGCTGGTGGCAGGCGACAATTTCGGCTGTGGTTCGAGTCGCGAACATGCGCCTTGGGCGCTGCTCGATTTCGGCATTCGCTGCGTGATCTCGACCAGCTTTGCCGATATTTTCTATAATAACTGCTTCAAGAACGGCATCTTGCCTATCGTCGTCACGCCCGAGCAGCTTGACGAGCTGTTCAAGGATGCGGACCGCGGCGCCAATGCCACGCTCACCATTGATCTTGGCGCGCAGGAAATCCGCGGGCCAGATGGTGGTGCGATCAAGTTCGAGATTGATCCTTTCCGGAAGCGCTGTCTGATGGAAGGGCTCGATGACATCGGCCTGACGCTGGAAAAGAAGGCCTCCATTGATGCTTTCGAACAGAAGCTGGCGCAGCGCGCTTGGGCTTGAGGTGTGGCACTTCAAGAAACGTCAATAATACATTGAAAATCAACGTGAAAAAAATCACGTTGATTTGTGACGCATGGCTGGTTGCCGGCAGCGGAATCGGCTAGACAAAACCCTTGTAGAATCGATTGGGATTCCGAGGTTCCGTGAGCGACGACGACAACAAGAACGAGCGCCCTGATCTGCCTTCTGGCGGCGACATCCGGCCCATCGATATTTCTGATGAAATGAAGCGCAGCTATCTCGATTACGCCATGAGCGTGATCGTCAGCCGCGCGTTGCCGGATGTGCGCGATGGCCTCAAGCCCGTGCACCGTCGCATTCTGTATTCAAGCTGGGAAAACGGCTATACGCCGGACAAGAAGCACGTGAAGTCAGCCCGCATCGTCGGCGATGTGATGGGTCAGTATCACCCACATGGCGACCAGGCGATCTACGACGCCCTCGTGCGCATGGCGCAGCCCTTCTCGATGGGGCTGATGCTGATCGACGGGCAGGGCAATTTCGGCTCCGTGGATGGCGATCCGCCGGCGGCGATGCGCTACACCGAGAGCAGGCTCGCCAAGTCCTCGATGGCCTTGCTCGATGATCTCGACAAGGAAACCGTCGATTTTCAGCCGAACTACGATGACTCCAAGGAAGAACCCTCGGTTCTGCCGGCGCGCTATCCCAATCTTCTGGTCAATGGCGGCGGCGGCATCGCGGTCGGCATGGCGACCAACATCCCGCCGCACAACCTCGCCGAGGTAATCGCTGGTTGCTTTGCCTACATCGATAACCCCGCAATCAGCATCGAAGAGCTGAACGACATCATCCCCGGGCCGGATTTCCCGACAGGCGGCCTGATCATGGGTCGCAGCGGCATTCGGCAGGCTGCACTCACCGGGCGCGGTTCGGTGGTGATCCGCTCGCGCACAACCATCGAGGAGGTGCGGAAAGAGCGCGAGGCGATCATCGTCCACGAGCTGCCCTATCAGGTGAACAAAGCCACCTTGATGGAAAAGATCGCGGAGCTGGTGCGCGAAAAGAAGGTCGAGGGCATCTCCGATTTGCGCGACGAGAGCGACCGCGACGGCATGCGCATGGTGATCGAGCTGAAGCGCGACGCCATGGCAGATGTCGTGCTCAACCAGCTTTACCGCTTCTCGCAGCTGCAATCGAGCTTCGGCTGCAACATGGTGGCGCTGAATGGTGGCCGCCCGGAAACGCTGAACCTCAAGGATTTCATCAGCGCCTTCGTTGATTTTCGCGAAGTCGTGGTCTCGCGCCGCACGCGCTTCTTGCTCGGCAAGGCGCGCGAGCGGGCGCATGTGTTGTGTGGTCTCGCCATTGCTGTGGCGAATATCGATGAGGTGATCCATCTTATTCGCACCGCACCAGATCCGAACTCGGCCCGCGAAGCCTTGATGGGGCGTGATTGGCCGGCGATGGATCTGGCCCCGCTGGTGGCCTTGGTTGATGACCCGCGCCATCCACTCAATGCTGATGGCAGCTATCGCCTCTCGGAAGCGCAGGCCCGCGCCATCCTCGATTTGCGCCTGCAGCGCCTGACCGCACTTGGCCGCGAGGAGGTTGGCGAAGAGCTGCAGAAGCTGGCGGCTGAAATCACCGATTATCTGGATATTCTGCGCTCGCGCGAGCGCATCATGGCCATCATCAAGGGTGAGATGGAGGAGGTGCGTGCCGCGCATGCCGTGCCGCGCCGCACCGAGATCATCGAATGGGGCTCGGACCTTGACGATGAAGATCTGATCGCGAGAGAGGATATGGTCGTCACGGTCAGCCACGCCGGCTATGTCAAGCGCGTGCCGCTCTCGACTTACCGGGCGCAGCGCCGCGGCGGCAAGGGCCGCTCGGGCATGACGACGCGCGACGAGGATTTCGTCACGCGGTTGTTTGTGGCCAGCACCCACACGCCGATCATCTTCTTCTCCTCGCGCGGCATCGCCTACAAGGAAAAGGTCTGGCGTCTGCCGCTGGCTGCCCCCAATGCCAAAGGCAAGGCATTGGTGAACATCCTGCAGCTCCAGCAGCAGAATGAGCGCATCACCACCATCATGCCGCTCCCCGAAGACGAGGCGAGCTGGGAAAAGCTCGATGTGATGTTCGCCACCGCAAGCGGCGGCGTGCGGCGCAACAAGCTTTCCGATTTCGTGCAGGTCAACCGCAACGGCAAGATCGCGATGAAGCTCGATGAGGGCGACTCCATCGTCGATGTGCAGATCTGCTCTGAAGATGATGATGTGCTGCTGACCACGCAGGCCGGCCAGTGCATCCGCTTTGCCGTGCCGGAAGTGCGTGTGTTCAAGGGCCGCGACTCGACCGGCGTGCGTGGCATTGCGCTGGCGAAAAAAGACAAGGTGATCTCGCTCGCGATCCTCACGCATCTTGCGGCGGACTCAGACGAACGCAGCGCCTATCTCAAGCTCTCGCGCCTCGCGCGCGGCGAAGCTGAGGCAGAGGCAGGCAGCGATGATGAGGCAGTGACGAACGAGGTTGCTGGCGATGCAGCAGCCGGCGATCTCTTGCCGGACCGCATTGAAGAGATGGCGCAGGCCGAGCAATTCGTGCTGACGCTTTCCGCCAATGGTTACGGCAAGCGCTCGTCATCTTTCGAGTATCGCACCACGGGCCGCGGCGGCAAGGGCATCACCGCCATGGTGGTGAATGAGCGCAATGGCGAGTTGGTCCAGAGCTTCCCGGTCGAAAACTCCGACCAGATCATGCTGGTGACAGATGGCGGGCAGCTCATTCGCTGCCCTGTCAGTGGCATCCGTATCGCAGGGCGCAACACGCAAGGCGTGATCGTTTTCGATACAGCTGACGGGGAAAAGGTCGTTTCCGTCGAGCGCGTCAGCGATGATGGCGAGGATGAGGAAGGGGCTGCCAACGGCGAAGCCGGGAATGTGCCTCCTAATGCGCCACCTAATGCGCCTCCTGCAGCTTAAGGCCGTCTGAGCAAGGTCTCCATGTCAGGTATGATCCGTGGCTGGCTCCACGGGCCGCTAATCTCGAAAGGCAGGCGGGTCGTCGCGTTGGTGCCGGTCAACATGCCTTTCATAGCGAACCTGCGCTCGGGCAGGCGGATACCGCCGCTCAGGGCGAGCCGATAGCCTGCACCGCTCATCAGCCCCTCGGTAACTTCAATAATGCCATCGCTTGCCGGGCCGCCGATCGTGATCGTGTCAAAGGCCGTTCGCCCACCCGTAACCTCTCGTAGCACAGCCAGCGGTTGCCGTTCTGCGCGGCGGACGATGTCAGCCATCGAGATGCCCGTCAGCTCACCCTGGCGCACGATAAGCGAAGCGCGGCCTTTCATGGTCTGGCTTGCAGCGAACAGATTGGCCCCGCTGCCCTCAAGTCCGATCTGGATAAAACCATTGCCGGTCAAGCGGCGGGTGTCCGTGGTGTCAGCCAGCGCGGCCGCCATGTCAATGCGCTCTGCGCTGGCGGTCAGGCGCACATCAAAAGGAGCATTTTCATGCTCTGCTGTGATTGAAACCCGCCCTTTCACTGTGCCTTTGTAGGCATTGGCGCGTGCCAGGCTCACATCCAGCTTGCCGGGTGAAGCAAGGAATTGCAGCGCAACATCGCTCAATCTGGCCTTCGCCAGCCGTGCCTGCTCGATAGACAGCCTCAAATCGATGCTGCGCCATCCATTGCGCCCGATTTGGAATGGTGTGTGCAGTTGCTCCCTGTCGTTCAAAAGGCCGTTGACGCCGCTGCGCGCCAGCATGCGGTCAAGATCCAGCCGCGTTCCGGCAAGCGTTGCTGAAACGCCCCATGCACCATCCGCGCCAGGGCGGATCAGCGCCGCGCCATCCAGCCGCTCGGCATCGATCGTGAGGGAGAGCGCCGGCATGGTCAGGCTGGACGCGGCCAGCACTGCCTCGCCCGAGAGGCGAACCTTGTCAGCGATGTAACCGAGAGGCGAGGCCTCACCCAGCCAGTCAAGCGCACGCGCCAGAGAGCCGGCTTCTGCGTCCAGACGGCCTTCGATGGGGCCGATGGGGCCGGGCCGGCGTATTCCTTCAAAGCGCAGCGACCCCATGCCGGAAATGATGCGCAGGAACACCGGCCTTGTGCCGGCTTTGCGCTCCGCGCTCGCAGTTTCCGGCAACGGCCATTGCCCGTTGATTTCGACAGGCTCGCCGCGCCAGCGGAATGCACCAGTCAAGAGCAATGGATCGCCCGGATCGCGGTCAGCCACGGTCAGGTTGATGTTGCGGATGATGGTGCGGATGCCCTGCGCGCCAAGCAGGAAGAGGCTGCCATCCTTGAGGTTGATGCGAGGTGTATCGCGCTCGATCGAGAAGGCCAATGTGGCACGGGGCAATGCCACGATGGGAGGCGCCGAAACGCCTTCCGCAATGGTCAGCCTGATCTGGGGAGAGGAAAGCTCCAGGCCATCGACCACAATCTGCCCAGTGAAAAGCGGTAGCAATTTCAGATCGATGCGGATCTTTGCTGATGTGATGTTCACAGCATTGTCTGGTGACAGGAAGCGTGCCTCAGTCAGCAGAATGCGCGGGCTCGGCAGCAGCGCCACCTTCGCGCCGGGGGCTGTCTCGGTGATGAGGCCAGTGGCACGCATCAGGGCTGCGTTCATGCGCTGGTCGAATTCAGCACGTGCCAATGGCCACGGCACCAGGCCAATGACCAACGTGGCAGCAAGTGCCGCCAGAAGGATCAGAATTCTGGCGCGGGGCATGCGTAGCTTCAAGAAAGTCATCCAGATCCAAAGCAGCCCGAAACTAGGCGCAGCATTGCCGGCTGTCGAGCCATGACAAACCTATTGAGGGCGGGCCATCAAAGCTCGCTTTTCAGGCGCTGTCTTCATGACGCCGTCTTCATGGCGCTGTCATGGGCTTGTCCAGCGCGCGTGCCAGCCGCGCGACAGGATATAATCCGGCGAGCACGATCAGCAGCGCAGCGCCCGCGCCATCTTCCCACGAGCCGCGTGCGGCCTGCGCATAGACGAGCGTTGCCAGCGTATCGAGGTTGAGTGGGCGCAGGAGCAATGTGGCCGGCAATTCCTTCATCGCATCGACGAACACCAGCAACGCAGAGGCAGCAAAGGATGTTCGCAGCAACGGCAGATGCAGCCGGAGTGCCACCTCGCGATGCCCAGAGCCTAATGTGCGTGCCGCTTCGTCCACCCGTTCAGGCACGCGCTCCAACCCTGATTGCGCGCCGGAAATGCCGATAGCCAGAAAACGGATGACATAGGCGATGACAATCGCAGCACCGGAGCCAATGATGACAAGGCCGATGCGCTCGCCCGTGACCCCGCGGACCGCTTGCGCGATGAGGTTGTCAAGCCCGGCAAGCGGCGTCATCAGCCCCAGCGCAAGCACGGCCCCCGGCAGCGCATAGCCAAGCCCACCAATGCGTGCGGCCAGCGTCGCGCCTGGCCGATGCATCCTGACGGCCACGGCCATCAATGTGCCAATCGCCACCACAATGAATGATGCAAGCCCCGCCAGCAGCAAGGTGACACCGAGCGCCTTGAACAGGGCAGGGGTTGCCAGTGCCTGCGCGCCATGGCGAACGGCCTCGATCAACATGATGGCAAGCGGCAAGACAGCCCCCAGCAACACCGGCAACGCACATAGGCCCAAGGCCAGCCAGCCAAGCCTGCCGCGCAAAGGCTGGCGGGCGATGATCCGCGTGCGGCGCACCGAGAGATGATAGCGCTGTGCGCGCCGGCTCCAGCTTTCAAGCCAGAGCGCAATGGCGACAATAACCAGCATGGCGATGGCGATCTGCGCCGCGCCTGGCAGCGAGCCGCGGTTCAGCCATGTGGTGTAGATCGAGACGGTGAG
>JBOFIL010000457.1:0-2525 GCA_051650165.1 Allobosea sp. | reverse complement strand
CCCACCATGGCGCCCAAATGCGCCGATGAGGTGAAGTATCAGGTGGTGGAGCGCGTTGTCGCGCGTTTCCAAGGCATGAAGGCCAAGGGCGAGATGGTGGCCGGCCACCCCATCGTCGATCTCGTCACCGTCAATGGCGTGCGCATCACCGCACCCGATGGCACATGGGGGCTGGTGCGCGCCTCCTCCAACAAGCCCGAGCTGGTGGTTGTCGTCGAAAGCCCGGCCTCAGAAGCCCGCATGCGCGAGATGTTCCACGCGGTGGACGCCATCCTGCGCGAAAACCCCGAAGTGGGGGCCTATAATCAGACGATTTGAGGGGCAGCGCACCCTCACCCATCCATCTTGAGCGCCGCGATGAAAGCCTCCTGCGGGATGTCGACCTTGCCGAACTGGCGCATGCGCTTCTTGCCCTCTTTCTGCTTGTCGAGCAGCTTGCGCTTGCGGGAGACGTCGCCGCCATAGCATTTGGCGGTCACGTCTTTCCTCAGGGCGCGGATGGTCTCACGTGCGATGATCTTGCCGCCAATCGCCGCTTGCACTGGAATCTGGAACATGTGCGGCGGAATGAGGTCTTTCAGCTTCTCGCACATGGCGCGACCGCGCATTTCGGCGCGGGTGCGGTGCACCAGCATGGAGAGCGCATCGACCGGCTCGGCATTGACGAGCAGGGACATTTTCACAAGGTCTCCCTCGCGATAATCGATCAGCGCATAATCGAACGAGGCATAGCCCTTCGAGACCGATTTCAGCCGGTCATAGAAATCGAACACCACCTCGTTGAGCGGCAGCTCATAGACCAGCTTGGCGCGCGAACCCACATAGGACAGGTCCACCTGGATGCCGCGCCGATCCTGGCATAGCTTCAGCACGGAGCCGAGATACTCGTCCGGGGTGAGGATCGTGGCACGAATCCACGGCTCCTCGATGGTCTCGATCTTCATCACATCCGGCATGTCCGCCGGGTTGTGCAGCTCGATCACCTCGCCGTCGCGCAGCAGGATGCGATAGACCACGGATGGCGCGGTCGCGATCAGATCAAGATTGAACTCGCGGGTCAGCCGCTCCTGGATGATTTCGAGGTGGAGGAGCCCGAGAAAGCCGCAGCGGAAGCCGAAGCCGAGCGCGGCGGAGGATTCCATCTCGTAGGAGAAGCTGGCGTCGTTCAGGCGAAGGCGGCCCATGGCGGCGCGCAGATCCTCGAACTCAGCCGCATCGACCGGGAAAAGCCCACAGAACACCACTGGCTGCACCGGCTTGAAGCCCGGCAGGGCTTCGGCTGTCTGGCGGCGATCATCCGTGATGGTGTCGCCAACGGCTGTATCGGCCACCTGCTTGATCGAGGCGGTGATGAAGCCGACCTCGCCGGGGCCGAGCTTGTCCATGGCCTGCATCTTCGGCTTGAACACGCCGACACGCTCGACATCATAAACCGCATTGGTGCGCATCATGTTGATGCGCATGCCTTTTTTGAGCACGCCGTCAAGAATGCGCACCAGCACCACGACGCCGAGATAGGCATCATACCAGCTATCGACCAGCAGGGCCTTCAGCGGCGCAGCCTCATCGCCTTGCGGCGGCGGCAGACGGTTGACGATGGCCTCCAAGACCAGATCAATGCCGATGCCGGTTTTGGCTGAAATCGGCACGGCATCCGAGGCATCGAGCCCGATCACATCCTCGATCTGCTGCTTGATGCGCTCAGGCTCGGCCGCGGGCAGGTCGATCTTGTTGAGGACAGGCACGATCTCATGGTTGGCGTCGAGCGCCTGATAGACATTGGCCAGCGTCTGCGCCTCTACGCCCTGTGAGGCGTCCACCACCAGCAGCGAGCCTTCGCAGGCGGCGAGTGAGCGCGAGACCTCATAGGCGAAGTCGACATGGCCCGGCGTATCCATCAGGTTGAGGATATAATCCTTGCCGTTCTTGGCCTTGTAATCGAGCCGAACGGTCTGCGCCTTGATGGTGATGCCGCGCTCGCGCTCGATATCCATCGAGTCGAGCACCTGCTCCACCATCTCGCGCGCCTCCAGCCCGCCGGTCAGCTGAATCAGCCGGTCGGCGAGGGTGGATTTGCCATGGTCGATATGCGCGACGATGGAAAAATTGCGGATGTTGTCGATCGGGTGCTTGGCCATGCGCGGCAGATAGCAGCCGAACCCCACTTTTCCAAGCGACGCAGATGTCGCAAACTGCGCAAATTGCTATCCGCGGCATAATCGGAGTGATCCATGGCCAGCCACACCATCCGCCTTGCCGATTTCGATGACCCCCGCGTGATCGAGATGATCAGCTATCATCTGCAGACGGCACGGGCGCAGACGCAAGAAGGCTGTGCCTTTGCGCTCGATCTTTCAGGGCTAAAAGCCCCGGATGTCCGGCTCTGGACAATCTGGAAGGGCGAGGCGCTGATGGGCATGGGGGGCCTGCGCCCGCTCGCACCCAAGCATGGCGGGCCACATGAAGCCGAGATCAAATCCATGCACACGCATCGCGACGCCCGCAGGCAGGGCATTGGCGCGGCG
>JBOFIL010000456.1:0-2144 GCA_051650165.1 Allobosea sp. | reverse complement strand
GCCCCGCCGCACCTCAACCGTGCGAAGAAGGGCATGGCCACGCCGGAAGGTGATGTTTGCGCGCCGTTCCTTTCCGGGGCCTGCATGATGGTGCGGCGCGAGGCATTCATCGCGCATGGCGGGTTCGATCCCAACATCTTCCTGTTCTATGAGGATGACGACCTGTGCCGCCGGCTTGGCGAGGTTGGTGGGCTGATCCATGTTGATGCCGCGCGTGCCGGCCATATCAGGGGTGGCTCTTCCGCGCCCAAGAAAGGCCGGCGTTTCACCGCGCGCTGGCATTTGGCCTGGTCGCATGGCTACATGGCGGCCAAATGGGGTTTGCGCAGCCCGGCCTTGTCAGGTTTCTTTCTCAACCTGTTGAAAACATTTGGCTATCGTCTGTTGTTAAAGCCCGAAATGGTGGAGCGCCAATGGGGCTCGGCGATTGGCTATCTTGCCTGGATGCGCGGGCGCTCTGCCTTGACACGGCAGGGGCTGGAGCCTGGCCAACCCGGCATAGGAGTGGGCCCGCATGGCTGAAGCATCATCATGGTGGCGCGGGCAGACCATCAGCGCCGCAATGGCGCGCGAGCATGATAATTTCGGCCTGCTGCGGCTCGTTCTGGCGCTGGCGGTGGTCTATTCCCACGCCTTCTCGGTGGTGAGCGGGCGCATCGATGATGAACCGCTGACGCTGCTCACCGGATTCACGCTTGGCGAGCATGCGGTGAATGGCTTCTTCGCCATCTCCGGCTTTCTCGTGACCATGAGCTATGACAGGCGGGGCTGGCGCGATTATCTGGTGGCACGCACGCTTCGCATCGCGCCGGGGCTGATCGCTGCTGTGCTGGTGGTGGCGCTCGGTTTTGGCCTGTTACTGACGACGCAAGGCACCAGCGCATATCTCTCCGATGCGCGACTTTGGCGCTTCATCACCGCCACATTGACCAGCTTCAAGAGCAATATCGCGCTGCCGGGCGTGTTTGCCACCAATCCTTTCAGCTTCCCGATGGGGACGGTGTGGACGCTGAAATACGAAACGATCTGCTATGCCGGCGTGTTCGGCATCGGGCTTGTCGGCCTGTTTCGTTACCGGGCGCTGCTGCTTGGCGCGGCTATAGCGCTGACGCTGGCGGTGATCGCGCGGGAAATCCTCACCCCCCATGGGCCAAAGGGCATCGAGACCAGCCTCAGGCTGCCGCTGATCTTCTTTTGCGGCGGGCTTGCCTGGCTCTGGCGAGACAGGTTCCGCGTCTCTGGTGCGGGTGTGCTGCTGGCCCTTGCAGCCGTGATCATCCTGTCGCCAACGCCGCTCTACAAGGCTGCGCTCTATCTCGCCACGACCTACGCCATGCTGGCGCTGGCGCTGGCACCCGAATTCACCCGCCATCACAGCGAGCCGCCGGGGGATATTTCCTACGGCGTGTATCTTTATGGCTGGCCGGTGCAGCAGGCATTGGTGCAGCTGTTTCCGGCGGCAGGCGCATGGGCACTGATGGGGCCTGCTTTCGTGCTCACGGCCTTGATTGCAGTGGCATCATGGCTGCTTGTCGAGAAACCTGCGCTTGGCTTGAAAAAGCGCCTGATCCGGGCATGATGCCCCTAGCGGCAGACAGGCCGTGTCAGTGGATTGAGAGGGCATGATGAACGGGCATGTTTCTATATATAGCTTTGCTGCCATCGCCATGGGCATTCTTGGTTTCCCCACCTTCTCACAGGCCATCGAGCTTTCAGCACGCGGCGCAGTCGCCACGCTCAGTGGCGGCATCAAGGATGGTGATGAGTTCATCTTGCGGGATTTTCTCGCCAGCCCAGCTGGCGCATCGGTGCGGGTGATCTATCTCAACAGCCCTGGCGGGCGTACCAATCCTGCGCAGATCATGGCACGTGAAATCCGGGCCAAGCGGTTGGTCACCGTAATCGACGCTTCGCGCCATCGCTGCAACAGCGCCTGCACCGGCCTGTTCACGGCTGGCGTTGCACGCCATTACATCAATGCCGGCAGCATCCGCGACCAGGAGGGCGGGCCGGATCGTGGCCTTGGGTTCCACCAGGGCAACTCGATGCAATCGAGTGGTCAGCGCGGGTTTTCGGGCGGTGCTACCGCGCAGATGATCAATACCTATTACGAGATGGGGGTGCCGGGTGCCGCAAATCTCGTC
>JBOFIL010000455.1:0-1769 GCA_051650165.1 Allobosea sp. | reverse complement strand
CGATGCGCGCTGCGGCTTTGCCGTTCTGCCTTATGGCGGCACGGTGAGCGCGACGGATGGACGTTTTGTTATCACCTGCGCCGATCTACCAGCCGTGCCGGATGGCTGGTTCACGGGTGGAAAGCTGGTGTTGGTCAGTGGGGCCAATGCCGGGTTTTCCACAGAGGTGAAGCTGCACCGCGTCACTGGCAACGGGGCTGAGTTCGCGCTCTGGCAGGGAGCGCCATCAGCTATCGCACCGGGCGATGTTTTCACCGTCACGCTTGGCTGCGACAAGAGTTTTGCCACCTGCCGCGATCGCTACGCCAATGCCGTGAATTTTCGTGGGTTTCCTCAGATGCCGGGCAATGACGCGCTGATCCGCATCGCGCGGCAGGGTGAGGCCGGCATGGATGGCGGGAGCCTGCTGCGATGAGCGCGCAGGCTGATTTCCGCGCGCAGATTATCGCGGCTGCGCATGGCTGGATCGGTACGCCCTATCGCCATCAGGCCTCGCTAAGGGGCGCAGGCTGCGATTGCCTTGGGCTGCTGCGCGGCGTCTGGCGCGAGGTAATTGGCGAGGAGCCGGTCACCATTCCTGCTTATCCTGCGAATTGGGTCGGGCAAGCAAGCGGGCAAGCGCGTGATGAGCGATTGCTGGAAGCGGCGCGCGCTGTGCTGGTGCTTATCCCGCTCGCTGACGCGCAAGCCGGCGACGTGCTGCTGTTCCGCTGGAAACCGCATCTGCCGGCAATGCATTGCGCGATTTTGGTCGGCCCGGATGCCATCATCCATGCCTATGAGGGCGCTGTGGTCTCGCAGACGTCCTTTGCAGGCCCCTGGGCGCGGCGTGTCAGCCACGCTTTTGCCTTTCCCTTTCCTGATCATTCACGGAGCGACTGACCCATGGCGACGCTTGTTCTCCAGGCCGCAGGCTCGATGATTGGCGGCGCGATCGGTGGGCCCATCGGTGCGATGGCTGGCCGCGCGATTGGCGGCATTGCCGGCGCGCTGATCGACTCAAGCTGGATGGGCGGCGGGTCTGACAAGGGCGAACGTCTTGTCGAGGGCCCACGCCTGAAGGAAATGAATGGTCTTGCCTCCACCGAGGGCGAGGCGATTCCGCGGGTCTATGGCCGCGCACGCCTCGGCGGCCAGATGATCTGGGCAACACGCTTCGAGGAGGAAGTGAGCACCTCGGTCGAGCGCGCTGGCCGGCGTGGCGGCAAGGGCGGGCTGGGACGCATGGGTGGCGGCTCGCAGGCTGCGCAAGCCACCACGACAGTGAATTATCGCTATTACGCCAATCTGGCTGTGGCGATCTGTGAGGGGCCGGTCTCGTTCATCCGCCGTGTCTGGGCGGATGGGCGTGAGGTGGATCTCACAACCCTAACCATGCGCATTTATCGCGGCACGGAGGATCAGGCTCCCGATCCGCTCATCACCGCCAAGGAGAGCACAAGCCCGGCCTATCGCGGCACGGCCTATGTTGTGTTCGAGCGACTGGCGCTGGCAGATTTTGGCAACCGCATCCCACAATTTTCTTTTGAAGTGGTGCGCCGTGTCGGTGGCGGAGCAACAGATCTGATCCGCGCCGTGACGCTGATCCCCGGCGCAACGGAATTTGGCTACGACCAGAACGCGCGCGTGCAGAGCTATGGCGATGGTGTGACCAAACAGGAGAACCGCCACCAGCTCCACACCTACAACGACATGTATGCCGCGCTGGACCAGATGCAGCTGCTGCTGCCGGGGCTGCAACATGTCTCGCTGGTGACGAGCTGGTTCGG